>CAZVLV010000018.1:0-13638 GCA_964628015.1 uncultured Aquiluna sp.
GCAGTGGGGATTGCAATGCACCTGCCACGCCGCGGTTGTCCCAGCGGGCACGTGAGGCCTCAACGCATTCGAATGGAACCATGAAGACATCGGTGGGAGTTGCCAGGAATGCCAGAGTGATGTCACGACGACTTTGGGCGAGTTTGGTAAATATTGCATCTGCACTGACGCTGAGGAGTGCATGAAGGGCTCCGTCGGCGTAGGTGTAGTTGCCAAGAACGAATCTGCCGTCTATCTGATTGATCCATTCGGCGATCTCCGCGGGTTGATTCAACAGATCGATGCCAGCGACACTGGCAATCGTTGAGTCATCTTCCGAATGAATATTTCCCCCAGTGGTAAATGGAGTCTCACCGAATTCGCCGGGTGAAATTGGAATGCGCAATGAGCCGGGTGTTCCACGAGTTATGTCAATGAGTCTTTGCCAGATTTCAGGTCGAGGAAGATCGAGTGCATGAATGTGTGCACCCCAGCGAAGAAGGGAGCGCGTGGGTGCCATTTCGGCACCAGCCCCAAGAATTGCAATGTGTGTGTCACGAAGGTCTAACCATTCCGGGTTATCCATGACGAGATGCAGGGCTTGTCCAAAACTGGGCTCGGCAATGCCGGTGTCTACCCATTTATCGATCTGCTTGCGCAAGTCACTTCCGAAGATGCGTCTACCTTGATAAGGAATAGAGAACTCTTCTTCGCGTGATGCCCGGCCGCGCACGGTGACTGACTCAATGGCTCCGGTCGCGGGAGGGTTATTCATTACTTGGCCCAGCGGTAAATCCTCACCATTGCGAGTGAATGTGAAACGACGGTGGGTTGATTCCAGCCCTGCACGGGAAATCGCTATTGCAGCTTGCGGAGTTCGCGATGCGCTGACAACTATTTCGCGCATCGGGGTGATGTACCCCTTACGCCAATCCTTTGTGTGTTCGATGCGATCGGAGAGTGGTGGATCAACTTCGCGCACAGAGTCAGCAAAAATTGCCCGGCCGGTAGCGGTGGTGCTTCTTTTTCCGTCACCACCACGGGGAAAGGTCACTGCCATTGGCACATTATGGTGCACGCCCACATCAACTTGTGAATTTACGCCTTACATATGTTCTCGTTAATGGTGAGATCGGCAATTACGAAACGTTCAGTGATGGTGGAATAGATGAAATACACATGCGTCTGTGAACGTTGATGGGCTGTTGAAGTTCCGCGTGAGGTGCATGCAGGACCTTGGCTGTTGCATTGGGCTAAGCGAATGCCTAAAGCGAATGGAATGCTGCCGCTATCAGTGTTGCTGCGTAGCGGAAACGCCTTCGGAAGACTCATCTTCGGAAGACCCATTCTCGGCAGGATTCCCCCGCAGGCCCAGAGCCTTGGCGAAGGGCATAGCCATGAGGCCGTAGAAGGACACGGTCACCGCGATGATGATGAACGCTGCGGGCAAAAGGTCCTGAGCCCCGGGCATCTTGGCTGCGACGAGGACCGTGCCCACGCCGGATGCCGTGACCGCGGCAACGATGCCACGGGGGTCAATGAGACCGATGAATGCGCGCTCCTTGAACGTGAGCCCGCCGCCAAAAGAGCAGATGGCGCTGACGAGCGGTCGCTGCACCAAGATCAGGAGCGCGGCAAGGATGACCGCCGGGAGCCAGATGGCCTGCACACTCGAAAGCGGCACAAGAGCCGAGATTGACACGAAGAGCACTCCGATGCCAATGGTCACGATGGTGTCGAAGAAAGCGCTGCCATTGTTTGTGGAAACGCCGAGCTTCTTGGCTATGCGAGGCGCTGCCATGCCCATGAGCAAGGCAGCCAGCAGGCCGCTGTCCTGGGAGACGAGGTTCGCGAGACCGACCGTGACAAGCACGGACGCCAGCACCACCTGGGTGTCGAGAGAGGCGCTACCTCGCGCGAGGCGTCCGCCGATGACAAAGAGCACGGTACCGATCGAGGCTGCAACAACAGCGACAAGAATTCCTCCGAAAAACATCGCGATGCCGTCGGGAATCGATGTCGCATCGCTCGCCTTGACGATCTGGAAGACGACGACAGCGGCCAGCGCCCCGAGCGGATCAAGGAGGGTGCCCTCCCAGACGAGGATTCGGCGCACCCGCGCATTCGGGCGCGCAACGTCAAGGATGCCATTAACGACCGTCGGTCCCGAAACGACGAGCGTCGATCCGAGAACGGCTGCGATTGGCCATGGCATGCCGATGATGAAGTGGGCGCCTACCGCGGCGAGCACGGCGGTGACCGGTGCGCCGATCCACACAAGTCGGCGCACGACATTGCGCTCCTTGTCCTGGAGCGTGATCGCCGTCAAGCCCGCACCCCCGTTGAAGAGGATGATGGCCACAACGAAGTCGACCGCCGTAGGAAAGATCGGTCCGAGGACCGCGCCCGGCATGTCATTGGGAACCATGATGCCAAGCAAGAAGCCGGCTGGTAGAAGTAGCACAAGCGCTGGGATCCGCAGTTTTGGTGCGATCAACTGGCAGGCGGTCGCGACCCCAAATACGAGCACGACCGCGAGGATTATCTGCTGGGTCGTGGGCTCCGACATGGCGCTCACTCTAGGTGCAGGCTCCTTGCGGGCTATACAAGGACACGCGACGCTATTTGGTCACTGAGCAATTCCGAGAGGTCATGTGGCCTGATTCAGTCTTTCCATGAACTTTTTGCGATAGGGAACCAACTCTTTGATGGTGTCTATTCCAATGACGCCACACAATTCATTATTGGCGTCGAAGTACTCGACAATGCATGGTCCGTTGTAGTCACCAAAGACTAATTCGGAGCGCACTGCTCCACCCGGTAATCCATATGACTGCACTTGAAAATCGAATTGATCTGACCAAAAACTGGGGAGCGCTGCAAATGAATCACTTGGGGGCTCGACGTTGTGCAGCAATGCTGCCAGGGTCGCCCCAGCGCGCTTACCTGTTTCGGTGGGCATGTTCCAATGCTCAATTCGTCGGGGCTCATCTGGATACAGCACTCCGGGGTGACGTGCGATATCTCCCACTGCAACTACGGGGACATCAGTGCCTATCACCCTCATGGAGTGATCTACGAGAACACCGTTGCTGACATCAAGTCCGTTGCCATCAAGCCATTCCACGTTGGTGACGGATCCAATTGCTTCAACGACAACTTTTGTTGGGATCTCCTCACCGTCATCCAAGGTGACGCTCGTAATGTGATCAGAGCCATTAAATGAGGTAACGGTGCGGCCGAGGTGAAATACGACACCGCGAGCTTCATGCCGGTTGCGCATCGAGGCGCCGAGTTCGGGGCCCATAGGCATAATCATGGGCTCGGGGTCGAGGGAGACAACATGCACATTGGCGCCGAGAAGAGTTGCCGTGGCAGCAACTTCGCACCCGATAAAACCACTTCCGATAATCACGATGTTTTTTTCTGGTTCAATTGCCTTGCGAAGTTCATGAGCATCATGAAGTGTGCGAAGTGTGTAAAGACCTCGGGTGGGACCCGGAATAGGAAGTAGCCGGGGGCGAATTCCGGTGGCGATCACCAGTCCATCGAAACCAACAACTGTGCCATCCGCGAGAGAAACGGTGCGGTTCTCCAGACTCAATGCTGTTGCAGGTTCACCCAATAACCATTCAACATCGGCGACTGAATCGCGCTGGCGAAACTTGAGGTCATCGTGCTGCAATCCAGACTTTAAGGCATCTTTGGAAAGTGGGGGCCTGTTATAGGGCTGGTGGGATTCATCTCCGATGATGGTGATGGTCCCTGTGAATCCGTTACTGCGAAGCGCTTCAGCAGCACGCAAACCTCCGAGCCCGGCACCGACGATAACAACTCGTTTTTCTGCCATGCAGTAATTATGTCAATGAGTATGTCAATGAGTATGTCAATCGACCGCAGCCGTCAGTGTCACCAGGAACGGCGGGCAATGAGTTGATCCTGATCGCTGTACATGGTGATGGATCCTGTTGACCAAAGAACTGGCACGGTTTTTCCTAGGAAGGCGGTTGAACTGGTGGAACGGCCTTTGCCCACTCGCATGAGCCAGTTACCACCCGGGGCAATACATGTGCCCGAAGGGAACCGGTATCTCGTGTTGCCTGTCTCCAGCCGGTAACCATCCAGGCATTGCGTCTCAGTGCTGATGTTCTGAACGCGAACCCATTGGGTGGCAGCCCTAGCTTTGCCACGCTTCTTTCCGAGAGACATATCTGCGATGACAACTGAACCCTTCAGTGGATCCACTTCACAGTCATTGGTGCAGGGGTATTCCCTCCAGAACCGATAGTTTCCGAATCTGTCAAGAAGATAGGAGCCATCGCCCACAAGATTGGGCTCTTTTCCGGGGTCTGCATAAATACGCGCTTTGTGATTGATGTACAGAGCACGTGGATCATTCGCACCGGCTGGGCGCGTTCCCGTGTGAATAACTCGGTAATCACCGGGAGCAATGACGCTACCGGCGGGGAAAACAAAACGTCCTTGATTGCCGGAGTCACGAATTGTCCAACCGGTGAGATCAACATCGGTTAAGCCGGTATTGCGAACGGTGACCCATTCGTCAGTGGGTGAACTTCCGGGAGCACCTCGACTGATACGGAGATCAAGTGATGCGTCGGGTTGTTCTAATTCACCACAGAGGTTGGGGTTCCACATGCCGACTTTGCGCTCTTGTGCACCGGCAATGACATCGCGATACAGCGCGCTCATGGCCGCTTCCTTTGCAACCGTGAACCACAAACCCCAGCCTCTTTCGGCCATGGCCCATGCGACGTCTTGATCGAACTCGCCAGTGATCGGATTTTGCGTGAGCACCACTCTTTGGGGTCGCGCCGCCTTGCCCTTGGAGTTGGGATCGGATGAGAGCAAACGGACCGTAGCGCCAAGGGGGAGAAGTTCCGCGAGAGCATCCATGGCCTGCCAGCCACCACATTGACCGCCTGCACTTTTACTGTCTTTTTCTGGTGAGTTGATTCCCAAGAGTCGGATTCGTGACTCAGCGTTGGTGACTTGGTCGGTCACAATCACCGTGTCACCATCAACGATTCGAGTGACCGTTGCAGTTTCCCATGCTTGAACGCCATCCCAAGGACCAGCGTGTGCGGCAGGAGCACCCAACCCGACAGGGAGTGCGCCCAGCGGAACGAGGGTTGCGAGTAGGCCCACGAATGCGGTCCGAATTCGGGAAGATGGCATGCTCAGTGAGACTCCTTTAGTGCTTATTGGGTTCCCTCATTGTCACATGCGCCACATACGCCACACGACAATGGGTTAACGTGCGCGAGATTTTTCCGCGAGGAAAACACCAATCAATATAAGAGCTCCGCCCGCTATTTGCACCGAGGTCAGGGACTCACTGAGCACAATCCACGCGATGATCGTGGCAAAGAGTGGTTCGGTGAGTCCCACCGTAGATGCCTGTGATGCCCTGAGGTGACGCAGTGACTCTACGACCAACCAGAAGGGAATGACCGTGCCCAGGACAACCATCGATGTCGCCATGACCCAGATGGGCAGCTGCCACCCCATGCTTCCCAACGGATCTGTGACTCCACTGAGCCGATCCCACGGGAATGACCACCATGGCTGCAGGATTGCCCAGAAGAGTGCTGCGGCCCCAAAGCCCCACATGGTGAGTGAGACGGGATCACGAGGATTCTCCGAGCGAACCTGTTTGTCACCCAAGAGATAAAAAATTGCCAAACTGACGGCAGCACCGGCAGCAGCGAGAACGCCCGTCACGTTGAGAGCAAAGCCCATCCACACTTGGGCCACCAGAGCTAATCCCGCCAGCGCCATGCCTAGTGCTAGCCACACTGTTTTTCGAGTTGGTTCTTTCCATGCGAATCGCATCCACAAAGCAACCAAAATTGGGGCGGTGAATTCAATGAGCAGTGCAACACCCACGGGTAAATAGACAAGGGAGACAAAATAGAGGTATTGCGTCATTGCGACACCCAAAATTCCGTATGCCAGCAGAATGGGTATTTCTTTCTTGCGCAGCTTCAATCGGGCAGGTCGGGTGACCGCTACAAACACAAAAAGAATGAGAAATGCAGCAGTCACACGCAACTGCGAAAGTCGCTCGGGATCAATACCCGTGAGAAGAATAGATTTGGATACTGTGCCGTTAAGTGCGAAAAGTATTGATGCAACAAGGTAGAGAAAATATCCGGTGAGCGGGTGTGGATTTTTCGTTACACGGATACCCGGAATAGGCTCAACAAGATCACTCACATGTCACCGACTGGTACACCTCAATAGTCTGTCGAGCAATGGCATCCCACCCGAATGCGCTGACGGCGCGGGCGCGACCGTGAGCACCCATCGAGCGCCTGAGTTCAGGATTCGACACCACGCGATTGACCGCATCGGCAAATGCGTGCTCAAATGCCTGGGGCTCATGTGAGTTGTATGGCACAAGCACACCTGTTTCAGAATCAATAACAACTTCGGGGATGCCACCGACGTCACTTGCGATGACCGCTGTCTCACATGCCATGGCCTCTAAATTCACAATTCCTTGTGGTTCATAAATGGAGGGGCAGGCAAACACTGCGGCATGAGTGAAAAGTTGAAGGAGTTCTTCACGTGGAACTTGTTCGTGAATCCACGTGACGGATGAATCACCCCGCTCAATTCGCAGTTTATTAATGAGATTGTCAACTTCAGTGGCCAGTTCAGGTGTGTCGGGTGAACTGGCACACACGACTAAGTTAATGCCTGACTCAAACTTCCGGGCCGCGTGCAAAAGGTGGGGGAGTCCTTTTTGGCGCGTAATGCGACCGACAAAAAGAACATAAGGTTGTGCCGGATCAATTGAGTATTTATCCAGGGCTGCAAAACTTGGATCTGGCCGATACAGATCGGTATCAATACCGTTATGAATGACATGAATTCGATCAGGATCAACATTGGGATAGCTGGTGACAATGTCATTCTTCATGCCTGCTGATACGGCAATGATTCCAGAAGCTGATTCATATGCGTTTTTCTCAATTGCAGATGAGATTCGGTAACCGCCACCTAGCTGCTCGGCTTTCCAGGGGCGCAGCGGTTCTAAGGAGTGTGCGGTCACTATATGCGGGATTCCAACAAGTTGGGCTGCTGTGTACCCGGCAAAGTTGGTGTACCACGTATGTGAATGGACAACATCGGGAGACATTTCCGCAATGTTGTTTACCATGGCGAGATTTGTTCCCAAGGTTGCAAGCGCGGGATTTGCCGTGCGAAGAAACTCAGGCGTGCTGAAGCCGTGGGCGTCGGGAAAGGACTCCCCAAAAGCGAGGACATCAACAGTGATATGGCGGCGGAGCGCTGGGACGAGATATTGAACGTGCACGCCGGCACCACCGTAGATCTCCGGTGGCCATTCACGGGTCAGAATTGCCGCTCGCACGAGAGCAGCCTAGGGCTAAAGGTGGCACTGATGGGGTGTGCACCTCCTGTCGTGAGCACTAGGCTGTTGCTATGTCCGGGGATCCCAGGGTGCTGGCCATGGTCCTCGCAGGTGGTGAGGGCAAGCGGCTCATGCCGTTGACCGCTGACCGAGCGAAACCAGCCGTTCCTTTCGGCGGCTCGTACCGTCTAATTGATTTTGTGTTGTCGAATTTAATTAACGCTGGTCTGCGGCGCGTGTGCGTTCTTACCCAATACAAGTCGCACTCGCTGGATCGTCACATCACGCAAACGTGGCGCATGCCAACACTTTTGGGTGACTATGTCACCCCTGTGCCAGCCCAACAGCGATTGGGGCCGCGCTGGTTCACGGGAAGTGCTGATGCAATTTTTCAGAGTTTGAATCTGGTGTATGACGAAGAACCGGATTATGTTGTTGTATTCGGTGCAGACCACGTTTATCGCATGGATCCCATGCAAATGATCGAGGCACATATTGACAGTGGCGCAGGTGTCACTGTTGCAGGCTTACGCAGACCGCGTGACACTGCGAGCGAGTTCGGTGTCATTGAAGTCGCGTCTGATGGTCACAGGATTTCACGGTTCTTGGAGAAGCCTGAAAACCCTCCCGCAATTCCTGGCTCACCAGACGAGTCATTTGTCTCTATGGGAAATTACGTTTTCTCCACCGATGTGCTCCTCGAAGCATTGAAAGCAGATGCAGCAGATCCGTCGTCCGTACATGACATGGGTGGAAACATCATTCCCATGCTCACCGAACAAGGTCGCGCCTTTGTTTATGACTTCAGTTCAAATATTGTGCCCGGCGCCACTGCTCGTGACTCGGGCTATTGGCGCGATGTCGGTTCACTAGATAGCTATCACGATGCTCATATGGATCTCGTCTCTGTACACCCGGTCTTCAATTTGTATAACCGACGTTGGCCAATTCTCTCTAACATCCCACCATTACCGCCAGCAAAATTTGTTGAAGGTGGTAATGCCCACGAATCCATGGTGGGTGCAGGCAGCATCGTGTCGGGCGGCCATGTTCGGACATCGGTGATTGCATCCAATGTCATTGTTGAATCCGGCTCTTATGTTGAAGGCAGTGTGTTGATGCCCGGAGTACGAATTGGTCGCAACGCTGTTGTGCGGCGGGCGATTCTGGACAAAAACGTCATCATTCCTGAGAACGCGCAAATCGGTGTTGACCTCGAGCATGACAGATTGAAATACACGGTGAGCCCAGGTGGGATCGTTGTACTTGGCAAAGGCGCATCAGTTTCCCTCTAGGGGCATAATGACAATATGAAACTCGTTGGTGCTGTGTTGTCTGTTGTTATCGCAGCAACAAGTTTCATGTCTACCCCGAGCAGCGCGGTCACCCCGCGGATTGTTGGCGGCTCCCCGGTACCCATTACCCAAGCGCCATGGCAAGTCTCTATTTCTGCAGGCGGCACGTTGTGTGGTGGATCCCTCATCAATGTTGACTGGGTGGTCACAGCTGCACACTGCGTGGCAGGTGTAGCTCCCGCTTCGCTTGCTGTCTATTCAGGCATTGATCAGTTGACACAGCGTTCAACTGCGAATCGATCGACAGTCGCTAATGTCGTGGTTCACCCCAACTGGAATGGCACCATCTTTCAGGCAGATATTGCTCTCTTGCAATTAAGTGCACCATTGACGCTCAGCGACAGGATCCAACTTATTTCTCTACCTAGTGCAGTGGATCCAGCAACATGGCCGGCGCAAGGAACGCCGGCCGTGATCAGTGGGTGGGGCGCCACTTCATTTAATGGCTCGGTCAGTAACCAACTCAATGCGGCGACGATCTCTATACTTGCTGGCCCCAGCGGTAATTCATGTGGTTCTTATGGAAGTAGTTTCCAATCTAATGACGATATTTGCGCTGGAGTGCCTTCTGGAGGGGTGGACACCTGCCAAGGTGATAGTGGCGGTCCACTTGTCGTCACCGAGGCTGGTGTACCACTACTCGCGGGTGTGACCAGCGTGGGAAACGAGTGCGCTCTCCCAAGTTTCCCGGGGATCTACACCAGGGTCTCTACCTACACCGGCTGGATTCGTGGAATCGTGCCGTTACCGATTGTTGCTCCGTCAACCCCGAGTGGTCTTACTGCGGTGACAGGATTACAGGGAAAAGTTTTTGTTCAGTGGCAGCCTGTTTCTGACATGGGCAATGACTCCGCTGTCACGTACGTGGTGTCTGCGCTATCGACGGACTCCACACTTGTGGAGGTATGTAGCTCCGATATGCCCCAGTGCATGGTGACATTTGAAAGAATTGGTCAGCCAGTGAATATGGTGGTTCAGGCAAAGAATTCCAGGGAAATTAGTGCGGCTTCTTCGCCGATATCCGTTATTCCGGTCAATGTCTCCAGCACCGTTGGAAAAGTATTGACCAAAAAACGACTGGCACTGCTTGCAGGCATGACTCACAAACAGGCAAGTAACGTGACGGTGAAGGTACGTCCGGCATCACGCAACACATGTGTTGCAACATCTCGGGGTGTTCGAATGAAAGCTCCAGGGCTGTGTGTTGTGGGCGTTCAATCCCAAGAGAGAAAAAGTGTTCGCGGGACCACGTACATACGGATCCGCTAAATCTATTGGTTCCCGGGAACCTCTATTGCCTCGTTTGGCTCGGCGAGATCAAGTGATGTTCCAAAGTCAGTGAGTCGCGTGATAGAAACACGCCGGTAATCGAGACATGTGAACTCCTTGGAGACTTCAGTGATCAGTCCTGAGTCATTCAGTGTCACATGAACATCAATCACTGCAGGACAGTCTGCGGGAATATCAATCAGTTCTTCCTCGGAAAGGTTCATTCCGCTTTCGAGCGTCAAAGGCAGTTGGCCTTGAAGTGGGTCTTCTTCGTTCGCAGTGAGCTCGCTCAGACCAGCTAGGGGCGTAATTGCGCCGGACGTTGGCGTCACTGTTCCGGGGGGTGCAACAAACCAAGAACCATCAATCTGTGAATACAACCCGTCCCTATTGCTCAGTTCTGTGAATTCTTCACCAGTTCCCAAGTGTGACCAAGTGATTTGACCTGTTCCAGAAGTCAAGGAAGCGGAACCACTTCCGGTGAGGGTTTCAGTGTCACTGACAACTTCAACGACTAAATTCGCTGTACCTCGAGCAGATGTCGCTTCAATGGCGTTGGCTAATTCATTGGGCGAAGGACTGGAGTCTGGGTTCGCTGCCTGTTGTGTGGCACATGCACTGAGCACGACGCTTGCACCAACAAGGATGGACGTCACGATTATCGCAGCCCGTTTCATAGGTCTATCCAAATCGACCGGAGATGTAGTCCTCTGTCCGGGGGTCAAGTGGGGAGCTAAAGAGTTCACGTGTGGGGCCGAACTCGACTAGGCGGCCGTGACGGACACCTTCTGCATCAAGTTCTGCAGTGAAGAACGCTGTGCGATCTGACACTCGAGCGGCCTGCTGCATATTGTGGGTCACGATCACAATTGTGTAGTCCTTGGCCAGTTCAGCCATGAGGTCCTCGATCTTTGCCGTGGCGATCGGATCAAGTGATGCACATGGCTCATCCATCAAAATTACTTCAGGCTGCACTGCAATACAACGGGCAATGACAAGACGCTGCTGTTGTCCACCGGACAGTGCATAGGCACTCTTCTTGAGATCATCCTTTACTTCATCCCAGAGAGCTGCCCGGGTAAGACATTCTTCAACAAGGTCATCCATATTGCCTTTGATTCCATTGACCTTGGGACCGTATGCAACATTCTCGAAGATTGATTTTGGAAAGACATTGGGCTTTTGGAAAACCATGCCAACTCGGCGGCGAACTTCTATCGGATCAACATCGGGTCCGTAAATGTCGGTGCCGTGATAAGCAATGAGGCCCTGAATGCGTGCGCCAGGAATCAGGTCGTTCATTCTATTGAATGAACGCAATAGTGTGGACTTACCGCAACCACTTGGCCCAATAAATGCGGTTATTTCATTTTTGCCAATTGGCAGAGAAACATTGCGGATTGCTTCATAGTCTCCGTAGAAAACGCTGACGTCGTCGAGAGTAAACACGAGTTCACCGACCTCTGAGGGCAGTGAGGATCCACGGCCCAGAAGGGAGTCGCTCAGGTGCACCGGTGCACCATCATTGGTGTTCATAGTTACCTCTCTAGGGTTACCAGCGTTTTTGTGTTTTATTTCTAATCCAAATTGCAATGAAGTTCATAGCGAGCAAGATAATGAGCAGAAGCACGATCGTTGCTGCTGCGAGAACCTGGAATTCCTCACGGGAATCCTTGGTCCAGTTGAAGATTTGGATTGGCATGGTTGTGTAGTTGGATAGCAAACCATCTGGGTTGAAAGTAATGAATGAAACGGCGCCCAGGAGAAGCAGCGGAGCAGCTTCTCCAATTGCACGGGAGAGCGCAAGAATCACACCGGTAGCAATTCCAGGAGTCGCAGCGGGCAGGGTTTGCCGGTACGCCGTCTGCCATTCAGTAGCACCCAAAGCCAAGGAGCCATCGCGGATGCTGCGCGGGACTGCGCGCAAAGCTTCTCGAGTGGAAATAATGATCACGGGAAGCACGAGGAGCGCCAGAGTGAATGCCGCCGTGATGACGCTTTGGCCAAGGGCGAGTGCTCGAGCGAATACAGCCAGACCGAGAATGCCGTACACGATCGAAGGTACAGCTGCCAGATTCTGGATGTTCACTTCAATAAAGCGTGCAAACTTATTTGTCGGCTTGGAGAACTCTTCCAAGTACAGGGCAGCCATGATTCCCACAGGAAGTGCAATAAGTGCAGTAAATGCGATCACCCAAATGGAACCGGTGAGTGCCGATTGCGCTCCTGCATTCTCTGGGTCCCGAATTGAAGGCATATTCGTAACAAGTCGCAGATCAAGTCGAGGCCAGCCTTTGACCGTGACATAAATCAACAGCACGGCCAGAGTGAAAACACCAATGCTCAACGCAATAAAGAGCATCCACATGAAAATGCGATCGCGTAGTGGTGTCCCTTTGCTGGAGAGACTTACCGATGGTGACTGGGTCAGCAAGGTCATTGGTAGGCCTGCCTAAATCTTCGCACCAGACGCACGCTGAAAATATTCATCACGAAGGTGAGAACGAACAGGAGTAGTCCCACGGCGAAAATCGACTTATATTCAATGGATCCGGTAGCCAGATCGCCTGCACCCGCTGCAGCAATATAAGAAGTCATGGTCTGCATGCCTATGAGTGGATTCAGGCTGAGTTGCGGCTGTAGACCTGCGGCAACGGTCACGATCATGGTTTCACCAATTGCTCGGGAGATGCCAAGCACGAACGCCGCCACGATTCCTGATAGCGCAGCGGGGATAACAACTTTCATAGCTGTTTGGCGTTTTGTGGATCCCAAAGCGTATGCGCCATCGCGCAGCCCTGCAGGTACGGCAGCCATGGCATCTTCTGAGAGAGAAGCGATTGTGGGAATGATCATGATTCCCATGATGATGCCGGCGGACAACGCGTTAAACACTTCGATTCCAGGGAAGATCCGTACCAGCACAAGCTGGGTGAGAAACTCCAATGCAAAGAAGCCGAAGACCACGGTGGGGATACCAGCGAGAACCTCGAGAGTGGGCTTGAGCACGCGACGCACGCGTGGCGAGGCGTACTCCGATAAATAAATGGCAGACCCTAGGCCAAGTGGAATTGCAACAAGGATTGCAATTCCGGTAATGACAAGTGTGCCGCTCACCAAGGGGAGAACACCAAACTCACCATTGGCGAACAGAGGAGTCCAGACGGTGCCAAAAAGGAAGTCGCCTATTGGCACCTCGGTAAAGAAGTCAATTGATGGAATCAATAAGGAGATGACGATTCCAAAAGTTGTGAGTACTGAAACAACAGCCGCTACGAACAGAGATATACGAATTGCTTTCTCGCCGTAGCGATGCTTCGACTGCCGCAGTGAGTTCACTGCGGCAGTCGAAGCGGAAAGCTGGTTGCTCATGAATTAACTACTCTGTGCTACTCGATGTCGTACTTACTGGCGCACTAAGGGCGGCAAATTCAGAGGTTAATTGAGTTTGCCCTTCATCACTGAGCGGAATAAACAATGCAGTTTCGGCAATCGAGGCATTGTTGTCAACAAAGAACTGGAAAAAATTGAATACGGATGAATTCTCCAGCGCAGGTTGAGAAACATAAACATATAACGGCCGGCTCAGCGGTGTGTAGGAACCATCGCGGGCTGTCTCAACGCTTGGCTCAACGC
>CAZVLV010000019.1:0-13620 GCA_964628015.1 uncultured Aquiluna sp.
ATGACGCAATCGCCCAAGGGATTGCAGCTGCCATTACTGCTTTTTGTTCGCCGCGGTAGGCCATAGCAAGCGCACGAGGAAACCCACGCCTACTCCGAGGGCAATGAGCCCCGCTGCGCGAATAAAAGGTTTCACAAGTGAAGGTTACCTGCTCCACCAATTTCATGGTTACTACTCTTACTCCATGTCTGAGCAGGTGGGATCGCGGCTTGATCCATGGGTGGAGTCCTATGCCCAGCGTGCCCAGGGCCTCACTGCCTCCGCAATCCGCGCACTCTTCGCTGTGGCTTCACGCCCTGAGGTGGTTTCACTCGCTGGTGGAATGCCATATGTCAATGCTCTCGACGCCGAACAGTTCGCAGACATCACCGCTCGAGTGATTAGAGAGCAAGGTGCCACCGCTTTGCAGTACGGATCGGGACAAGGTGACCAAAAATTGCGGGAGCAGATTCTCGAAGTGACTTCTTTGGTCGGTGTGCATTCACACCCAGACGACATTGTTGTTACCGCGGGTTCACAGATGGGTTTGGATCTAGTGACCAAAATTTTCTGTGATCCCGGAGACACCGTTCTTGTGGAATCCCCTTCCTATGTAGGTGCTCTTGGAGTATTTCGTTCCTATCAATGCAATGTTGTGCATGTCGCCATGGATCAATTCGGTTTGAATCCTGAATCATTGCGTGCTGCACTCACACACAATAAGAACGTTAAATTTATTTACACAATTCCTTCTTTTCACAATCCAGCAGGGCTCACACAGTCACAGCAACGACGAGAAGAAATCCTTGCAATTGCTCAGGAATTTGGGGTTCCCATTCTCGAAGATGACCCTTATGGGCTCCTAGGTTTTGAAGGTGAACCACCACAGGCAATTCGCGCGCTCGATGACCAGAACGTTATTTATCTCGGTTCATTTTCAAAAACAATTGCATCCGGTTTGCGTTTGGGTTGGGTGATCGCCCCCCACGGTGTTCGAGAGAAAATTGTTTTAGCCGCCGAGGCGGCAACACTGTGTCCAAGTAATTTCGTGCAACTCACTATCTCTCGCTACCTTGCCGAGCAACCCTGGCAACAACAGATCAAAGTGTTCCAGGAGTTGTATCGCGACCGAAGAGATGCACTTTTGGATTCACTCCAAGCACTCATGCCTACGGGAACAACGTGGACAATTCCCGAGGGCGGTTTTTACTCGTGGTTGACTCTTCCTGAAGGCCTGGATGCCACCTCCATGCTGCCGCGAGCTGTAGCGGAGTTGATTGCCTACGTTCCCGGCACCGGTTTTTATGCCGATGGTCAGGGGGCACAAAATCTGCGCCTTTCCTATTGCTACCCCGATCCTGACCGGATCCGTGAGGGAGTTCGCAGGTTGTCTGCCGTTGTGGAGGCTGAAATGGAGTTAGTAAACACATTTGGTCCCATCACAGCGAACAGCACCCAGACTCCTGCCTTTACTCCTCGATCCGACATCAATTAAGGGGATTGGCGTGCATATTGTGGTTGTGGCGGGTGGTCTCTCACCCGAACGAGATGTCTCACTGCGTTCGGGGCGTCGGTTGGCTGATGCGCTGCGCACATTTATGCCTCACGCCGAGATCACCGAAGCGGATATAACCGAAGAAACTCTTCGCGTGCTGGAGTCGATGCGGCCTGATTGTGTCATACCTCTGATTCATGGATCCGTTGGCGAAGACGGTTCATTGCGCAGTGTTCTTGAAGCGCTTGGTATTCCATTCATTGGTTCTGGTGCGAAATCTTCTCGTATTGCTTTTGATAAAGGTGTGGCATCCACACTTCTCCCCCAACAGAATATTCCGCGTTTTGTTGCATTGCCTCAGAGCTTCTTCAAAGAGATGGGTGCGCAATCGGTGATCTCAGCAGTTGTCGCCGATCTTGGATTGCCGTTGATCGTGAAACCATTAACGGGGGGATCAGCACTCGGTGTGACCAAGTGTGTGAATGAATCTGAGGTTCCTACGGCCCTTGTCACGGCTTTCGGTTATTCAGACACCGTCATGATTCAACAGGCAGTGAGTGGAGTGGAACTTGCCCTCACCGTGATTGATCGCAATGGTTCACCTGAAGCCCTTCCACCGGTCGAGATTGTTCCTGTTGGTGGGGTGTACAACTATGACGCCCGTTACACGGCGGGAGCCACCGAGTTCTTTGTTCCTGCCCGACTTAATCCAGACATGGAACAAAAAGTGAAAGACTTTGCGTTACTGGTTCACACGACTTTGAATCTGCGCGATATTTCGCGGACCGATGTCATTGTTGATTCGAACAACAATGTGTGGTTCTTGGAAGTCAATGTTGCCCCCGGCATGACTGAAACTTCTCTTGTGCCGCAAGCACTTTCCGCTGCCAATCTTGAAGTGGGAAGCGTCTTTGCCGATCTAGTTCACGAAGCTATTCGCCGGTAATTATCTGAGTAATTCTTCGGGCATCGGCGATATCAGCCGCTTCAATCACGATTTTCCCGTGAGCTCCTGATTTAGAAAAACCTTCAATAGTGATGGTTGTATCAAGTGAATCTGAGAGTGATTCCGTCATGACACGAACAGCTTCTTCGAGTGCTTCGGGACGTGACTTTCTTTTCCTGTCCGTCTTCTTGCGAGGTTTTCCATCAGCTGCACCGAGGGCAATAAGTTCCTCCACGCTGCGCACACTTAAACCTTCAGCAACAATTCTTGTGGCCATTGCTTCCATAGAATCTGAATCAGATAATGCAAGGAGTGCGCGTGCGTGACCCGCACTCAACACACCCGCAGCTACTCGGCTTTGTACGGGCGCTGGAAGTTTCAGTAGTCGAAGAGTGTTACTTACTTGCGGGCGCGAGCGACCAATACGTGCTGCCAATTCGTCTTGGGTGCAACCGAAGTCGGTAAGCATTTGTGAATACGCAGCAGCTTCTTCCAGTGCGTTCAGATTAGATCGGTGCAAATTCTCCAGCAGTGCATCACGCAACATATTGGCATCGTCCGTGTGACGAATGATTGCCGGAATTTCGGTAAGTCCTGCTAGCGCACTTGCCCGCAATCGGCGTTCACCCGCAACAAGTTCAAACTCGCCACTGGCTAATGGTCGAACAACAATAGGTTGCAATAAACCGATGGTGGAAATGGAAAACACCAGTTCGTGGAGTGCACCTTCGTCGAAAACTGAACGTGGTTGGTGTGGGTTGGCCTTGATGGATTCAATGGGAAGTTCTCGATAGCCCACTACATCTGATGAGCCAGCCTGTGTGGAGGCGGTCTCTGTAGGGGAAATTTCTGTGGGTTCGGGTTGTGAGGGTTCGGGTTGTGAGGGTCCAGTAGGAATCAGTGCGCCCAGACCTTTACCTAAACCGCGTTTGGGTGTGGCCATACCCTCACTCCTTCAATCCTGTGGATAACTTGTGGATAACTGTGCTATTTGATTGGTTGTGGGACTACTGTGGTGTAAGTGTGTCAAGTTGCTCAGCGGCTTCCCGGTAGGCAATTGCCCCCGAGGAAGTGGGGTCATAGGTCAATACGGTCTGGCCGTATGAGGGCGCTTCGGAGACACGAACACTTCTGGGGATAACTGTTTCCAAAACCGTGGCCCCGAAGTGGGATCGAACTTCATCTGCCACCTGGCTTGCCAACCGGGTTCGCCCGTCGTACATGGTCAAGATAATTGCCGACACCGATAGTGAGGGATTGAGGTGTTCGGTCACCATACCCACACTCTTGAGTAGCTGGGATAACCCCTCGAGGGCGTAGTACTCGCATTGAATCGGAAGTAGTACCTCACGGGCGGCTACCAAGCCATTGAGGGTGAGTAAGCCCAAGCTTGGCGGACAATCCAAAATCACGTAGTCGAATTTTTCCCGGGCTAAAAGTTGTTCCAGGGCCTTGCTTAATCGGAATTCCCGAGCAACCTGGGAAACTAATTCAATCTCTGCTCCGGCTAGGTCAATGGTCGCCGGAGCGCCCCACAGACCAGAAATATCGGGACATTCCACAATCACTTCCTGGAGGGTCCTATCCCCCATCAGGACTTCATAGACACCAGGGGTACCTTCCCTGTGCTCAATTCCTAATGCGGTGGTCGCATTTCCCTGTGGATCGAGATCAATTACCAGGCATTTCTTGCCAATCTGGGCTAGGGCGGCAGCAATATTCACCGTGGTGGTGGTTTTGCCGACCCCACCTTTTTGATTGGCAATGGTGATAATTCGGGTCATTCGGGCCACCCAAGACCGGTATTCGGCTCACGTTCTTCGGGGGATGTTTCACGGGAAACATTTTCACGGGAAACATTGACCGGCCAACCTAATCCAGATTCCCTGACTTCTGGTTCTGGGTTGGTGGGGGTGCTCACGTGGTCATTCTGCCCCATGGAGTTACTGCGATCCCCGGCGGGCAAGTACCACCGTGGTCTCAGGCTCAACCACGCCTGCACCACAGGTGAGCACTTCTATTGAGGTCACATTGAACTCCTTCACGGCCTCCTGGGCGGAATCAAGTTCCGTGGGGGCACTGCTTCCTTTGAGTGCCACCAGACGCCCATTGGGCTTCAAAAGTGGGATTGTCCAGCCAAGGAGTCGATCGAGAGGCGCCACCGCCCTTGCGGTCACAACGTCTACCCCCGACCATTCAGGGTTGGTCATGACTTTCTCGGCGCGACCCCGAACCACGGTCACTCGATCGGTGAGGCCTAAGGCCACGACAGCTTCGGTCAGGAAGGTGGCTCGCCGTAGGAGTGGTTCCACTAGAACCATGGTGATATCGGGGCGAACCAGCGCCCATACCAATCCCGGTAGACCAGCACCTGAGCCCACGTCCGCAACCAGTGAATTCATGGGGATGAAGTCAAGGGCTGGATCGGCAACAACCGCGCAATTCAGGATATGGCGATCCCATAATTTGGGGACCTCGCGTGGACCCATCAGGCCACGCTCAACCCCTGGCCCAGCGAGAATGTCTACATATGTGGTTAGACCAGCCTGGGCGGGTTGCATCCAGGCGGGTAACTCCCGGGATGTTTCACGGGAAACCATGGGACTAGGAGACTCGAATTACCACGCGTCGAGCAGGTTCATCGCCCTCTGACTCACTGACCAAGCCCAAGGTGGCCACCATGTCATGGACGACCTTGCGTTCATAGGGGTTCATGGGTGCCATGCGAACTGGGGCGGCGGTGCGTTGAGCTTCGGCACAGGCTGCCTTCGCGGCATCTTCAAGAACCTCTTTTTGCTTGGTCCGAAACCCAGCAATGTCCAGCATGAGTCGAGAGCGTTCACCGGTTTCGCGGGCCGCGGCAAGGCGTGAGAGTTCCTGAAGCGCTTGAAGTACATCGCCACCTTCACCCACGAGGTGTTCGAGGTCTCCGGTCTCCACCTCGACAATCGAGACACGAGCCCGGCTGGCATCCACCTCAATATCAATATCGCCATCGAGATCGCAGATATCCAGGAGGCCCTCCAGGTAATCGGCAGCGACATCGCCTTCTTGGTCCAGTAGTTTCTTGTCTGTTGTGCGGTCTTCGGTTGTTTCGGTCACGAGGACTCCTCATTCTGGTCAAGTCTTCTAGTCGGACTTGATCGGTGAATTCACGATGATCACCGTGCTGGTGCACGGTCCACAGGTGTGTTGGTTGAGTTACTTCTTCTTTTTCTTGTTGGGGGAGCGGTTGCTTCGGGTTGTTCGTTTTGGTTGCACTCGCTCTGGAGTTACCGACATAGTGTCGGTAACTTCCTCGGCTTCGGTGGGTGCATTTTTCTTCTTTTTCTTAGCGGCTTTACGCGCTTGTTGGGCTTCAAAGGCTGGAGTACCTGGCTGGGGACTGTTGCGAATCACATAGAACTGCTGACCCATGGTCCACAGGTTTGTGGTGAACCAGTAGATGAGAACACCAATCGGGAAGTTCACACCACCAACAGCAAACACCACGGGGAACACGTACAAAAGAATCTTTTGTTGTTTCACCATCGGGTTACCGGGTGCGGTGTTCTTCACAATCAATTGGCGTTGGGTGAGGAATGTTGTTGCACTCATCAGGATGATCAAAATAAAAGCCAAGACACGGGTATTCATCGGGTTGAACCCATCAACAGCAACTTCGTCTGCCAACCAGAATGTTGCGTAAAGAGGAACACCAAAAATGGAGGCCTCGCGCGCTTCCACCATGAGGTAGGAATACTGAGGCCAGTTGAAAACACCTTCGGGAACACGGTTAGCAATGCCTTGCAACACACTAAACAAAGCGAAAAAGATGGGTGCCTGCAACAGGATTGGTAAACATGACGCTAACGGATTTGTACCGGTCTCCCGATACAACTTCATCATTTCTTGTGATTGACGCTCACGGTCACCCGCATACTTTTTTTGAATCTCTTTCATTTGCGGCTGAATAATTTGCAGGTTTCGCTGCGCTTTAATCTGCTTAACAAATAACGGAATCAACAGAATTCGAATGACGATTACCAGGCCGACAATCGATAACGTCCACGTCCAACCACTGGCCGGATCCATGAATGTGCTAAATAGTTGGTGGAACTGCACCAGTACCCAGCTGACTGCGGTACGCAGCCAATCAAGAATGAACATGATCTCCGTTCGGCTTTAGTCGGGGTCGTCCATCCGGATACACATCTGCTAACCAACGCCCTTTGGGGGGCACCGGATTAACGCCACCTTTATTCCAAGGGTTGCACCGTAGTAGACGAACCGTGGCTAAGGCTAAGCCCTTGGCAGATCCGTGGGTGCGCACACTCCCGTATGCGTACACCGAGCAGCTCGGATGAAACTTACAACTTGGAGGCAACAGGGGAGAGATGGTTAATTGATACACCTTGATAAGTACCAAAAACACGACTCGGAACACATAACCAAGGGTGTGATCCCACACCCAGAGAACCCCTCTACCCACGGATTGCACAAAATCCCTCATGAGCCAACCTTGACGGTGAAATCCTTGAAGGAACCCTGCAAATCCGGCTCCTGTGCTGCTGCGGGTAATGCACGAATAACAACACCGCTGCCTGACGGAAGTTGGTGAACCAATGGGGCAATCGCACCTCGAATTCGCCGACTCATGCGATGTCGGGCAACAGAATTCCCACAGTCTTTACCTACCGTGATTCCGACCTTTGTGGGTTGATCGCCAAAAAACCCTTGGTAAATATGGATGATGAAGCCTGGATACACATGCTTTCTACCCATACGCCGAATAGCACGAAAATCCTCAGATTTACGGAGACGATGATGTGACGGGAGCACAACAACCTCCACAGGACTGGACTACATAGGTGCAGCGAGGTGTTCTACCTGTCGGTACGCACCGATAAAGCAGGTACCACTTAGGCAGGTACCACTTAAGCAGACAGGCGCGCGCGGCCTTTTGTACGACGAGCGGCAAGGATGCTGCGGCCGGCACGTGTGCGCATGCGAACCCGGAACCCGTGGGTCTTTGCCCGACGACGGTTATTGGGCTGGAAAGTGCGCTTCATGATGCTCCTCAGGTAAAAAATCGACCGAAGTCGATGCCACTCAAATCAACTGGCAGCCGCCTGAGACTACGCCACACCTGTCACACGGTCAAACTCGACCCCCATAAAACCCTCACAACCAAGAATTCGCCTACCATCGGTCCGCACTAGTTCGGGGTAGCGACACACAAATATTGCCACCCCGCTTGTCAAAATGATTCATCCACCACTAGTGTTATCGCGGTGATCCACAATTGTGGATAAACATGTGGACAGCACAGGGAAATTAGGGAATGACGAGGGGCAATGGCTGGGGATACCGATCTCACGACAATGTGGACAGCAGCTCTCGCAACCTTAAGCGATGGCACCCTCAGTCCCCAGCAAAAAGCATTTGTCAACCTCACCAGGCCATTGGGGTTTGTTGAAGACACCGCACTCATTGCCGCGCCTAATGAATTCACCAAAGATGTTCTCGAGACGCGATTGCGCCCCGTGGTGACCCAAGCGTTGAGCCTGATTGTTGGTCGGGAGATTCGGTTGGCTGTGACTGTTGATCCATCGATTGCACCAGCACTCGATGAAGATGAAACAGATGACCTAGCCGATAGCACGTATGCATCTGAGTTGGATGTTGCCGTTGAGTTCAATATTCCAGAATCCAACGCCCGCCCAGGTATGGGATCCCCCGCTAACAAGGAAGACACTGGTCGACTCAATTCCAAATACACCTTCGACACATTTGTCATCGGGACCAGTAATCGATTTGCACACGCGGCCGCTGTTGCTGTTGCGGAACAACCTGCCCAGGCGTACAACCCGTTGTTCATTTACGGCGGATCCGGACTGGGTAAAACTCACTTACTTCACGCGATTGGGCATTACACACGTACCCTTTTCAAAGGTACCCACGTTCGTTACATCAGTTCTGAAGAGTTCACCAATGAATTCATCAACAGTATCCGAGATGACAAAGCCGCTCATTTCCAAAGAAGGTATCGGGACATCGATGTTCTCCTTGTTGACGACATTCAGTTCCTAAGTGGAAAAGTTCAAACGCAGGAAGAGTTTTTTCATACTTTTAATACCCTTCACAACGCCAATAAGCAGATCGTGATCACCAGTGATCTACCTCCCAAGCAGCTCCAAGATTTCGAAGATCGAATGCGCTCCCGTTTTGAGTGGGGTTTGATTACCGATGTTCAACCACCCGACCTTGAAACTCGTATTGCAATTCTTCGAAAGAAGTCGGTGCAAGAACGTTTAACAGCGCCGCCTGAAGTTCTGGAATTTATCGCTTCAAAAATCTCGACAAATATTCGTGAACTTGAGGGTGCTCTTATTCGAGTCACTGCATTTGCTTCCTTGAATCAACAACCTGTTGACCTAGCAATCACTGAAGCTGTATTAAAGGATCTGTTGCCGAATGACTCAGGTCCGGAAATCACAGCGGCCCAGATTATGGGTGCGTGTGCTTCTTACTTTGGTGTGAGTATCGAAGAGTTGTGTGGCGCCAGCCGGAGTCGCACACTTGTCACAGCTCGCCAAATATCCATGTACCTGTGCCGTGAACTCACCGACCTGTCGCTACCGAAAATTGGTCAGGCATTTGGTGGACGTGATCACACGACCGTGATGCATGCCGATCGGAAAATCCGTGAACTTATGGCTGAACGACGTAGCTTGTACAACCAGGTCACCGACCTCACCAGCAGAATTAAATCTCAACCACGCCCGGTATAGATCCGGTATAACTTCGGCATTGTTGTCCCACGAAATTCATCCAGTCACACCAGTTATCACGTATATCTTTATCCCCACAGTTATCCATAGATGTGGATAAGTTATGTGTATAAACCTGTGGATAAATAGGAAAATCTTGGATGATAAGGGGACGAAGTGAACAACGTGTGTCCCCCAATCCCCAGTAGTGCACAACCTGTGCATAACTACCTCTGATTGTGGTTTTTTCTTGGTGAAAATGTGGATACATCTGGCTTTAACTGTGCAGAACATTCGAGGAAAGCCTGGTTATCCACGCCTACACCCAGTGAAGCCCGATCTTTCCCACAAGGGTTGTGTAGGACGCCACGCCTACCACCAGGTGCATTGTTGGGTTTATCCCCAATTCCCACAGGACCTATGACTACTACTACATATACATCTATTTACATTTGATAATTACTCATAAGGCTCAAGCTTGTGGATTCTGAGTTACGACACATATCCACTCAACAGTGAATTACCAAGACATAATTCGGAAGACAAATGAATGACACTAGTCTTAGCCTTCAGATCTAAAGGTCACCAGTTTTACGTCACCAGTTTTGTGGAATTACAAGGAGAATCAGCATGCACATCAGAGTCGAACGCGATGTATTGGCTCAGGCTGTGACATGGGCTGCTCGAACACTTCCCACACGCCCTTCCATGCCGGTGCTGTCTGGTGTCATGTTGGTTGCTGAAGGTGATTCACTCACACTCAGTAGTTTTGATTATGAAATCTCAGCACGTGTGCAGTGCGCAGTAGATGTACTCACCCCAGGTAAAACTCTCGTCTCAGGACGGCTTCTTGCTGACATCACGAAAGCATTACCCGCTGAGCCAGTCAATATAAAGATTGAAGGCAATAGGGCTGTTATTGAATGTGGACGTAGTTCCTTCACACTCCCCACACTTCCTGTTGAGGATTACCCATCCCTTCCAGACATGCCGGATACAGCAGGCAGCGTAGATAGTGAGATTTTTGCTCAAGCTGTTGCACAGGTTGCAATTGCTGCCGGTCGCGATGACACACTTCCAGTGCTGACCGGAATCCGAATGGAAATTGACGGCACCAACGTCACTCTCGCCGCCACAGATCGCTACAGGTTGGCCGTGCGCACATTCCCGTGGTCACCCAATAAAGCATCTATGGAACTCAACACACTTATTCCCGCAAAGATTCTTGCAGATTCGGCGAAGAACATGGCTGGATCTGAAACGGTTTCGTTTGCCATTGCCCCTGACGGTGAGAAACTCATTGGTTTCGAATCAGAAGGCATGCGCACCACAACTCGTTTACTTGACGGTGAGTTCCCTAAGTACCGCTCACTATTACCCAATGAATCAGCAACGAGAGCTGTTGTTGATACTCAAGAGTTACTCAATGCGGTAAAACGTGTTGCATTGGTTGCCGAGCGCAACACCCCGATTCGCATGACTTTTGATGGCAGCGACTTGAGTCTTCGTGCTGGAACAGGCGAAGATGCTCAAGCAAATGAAACGATCGGTGCTGAAATCGAAGGCGATGTCATTGAGATTGCTTTCAACCCAGGCTTTCTCATCGATGGTCTTAATGCGATTTCCTCACCAAAAGCATTGTTCTCATTTACCCAATCAACAAAGCCAGCAGTTATCACAGGGTTAACTTCCGAAGGTAAAGAAGTGGAAGAGGACTACCGCTATCTCTTAATGCCTATTCGTCTTACTGGCTGACATATGTGGGTGCAGGCCCTGAACCTTCATAATTTTCGCTCCTATTCTGATGTTCTCATTGAGTGTGAGCCAGGAATAAACATTTTGGTGGGGGCGAATGGTCAAGGAAAAACCAATGTTGTTGAGGCGATCTACTATTTAGCAACACTCGGTAGTCATCGAGTTGCCTCGGATCAACCACTTGTCTTGGTAGGAGAAGACTCAGCCATCATCAGAGCGAGATTCATGGAAGAGGATCGTTCCGTAAATATTGACATTGAAATATCACCCGGTAAATCAAATAGGGCCAATATCAATAGGTCACCTGCAGCACGTGTCAGAGACATACTAGGAATTATTCGCACCGTCATGTTTGCACCTGAAGATCTTGCGTTGGTCAAGGGTGACCCAGCAGACAGAAGAAAATTCCTTGATGAAACATTAATTCAACGATCACCTCGTTTCGTAAGTGTGAAAGCTGACTATGAAAAAATCGTGAAGCAAAGAAATGCGCTCCTACGCTCACCCAATAAAGAGAACATTGATAGCACCTTGGATGTGTGGAATGAACAACTTGTTCGAGTCGGAACAGAGATCATTCACTCACGTATCGAATTACTTCGAGATCTTCAACCATTCTTTGCCGAGAGATATGCAGCTATCAGTGGTGGAGATCATGCAGTCAGCTCGTCGGTAATTTCCGTTACATATCAATCCAAGTACCTATCGTCAATAGAACTTTCTCCCGCTGAAATAGCTGACGAGTTTCGAGAAACTTTAGCTGCACGCAGAAAAGATGAACTTATTCGAGGAGTGACCCTGGTGGGTCCACATCGCGATGACTTTTTCATCAGTCTAGGAGATTTACCGCTTAAAGGTTTTGCATCTCACGGTGAATCATGGTCGGCAGCGTTAGCACTACGTATTGCAAGTGCAGATGTACTCCGCAGTGATGGTGTTGAGCCAATAATTATTTTGGACGATGTTTTCGCCGAGCTTGACACCATTCGTCGTGAAACACTGGCCGAACTTGTAACGGATGCCCCACAAGTTTTCATTACAGCTGCAGTGGAGAGCGACATTCCCATGTCAATGGGCGGTAAACGTTATGTCGTAACAAAAGGGAGTGTGCAACCCGCATGACGGATACCCCTAAACCAGACGACTCACAACCAGATCCACTCACCCCAGAAGAACAAGCCGCTGCCGCACAGCGTTCACTTCGGCGGGTCACCAAAGGTGGCCCACAACGAGCGCGAAAGAAAAAAGATCGAACCGGTCGAGATCCTGAACTCCTTGGCGCAGCATTGGAAAAACTGGTGGTCGAGCAAGGGTGGCAACACGACAGTGCTGTTGCGGCCCTCACCAATCGCTGGTCGGAAATCGTGGGGCCAGATGTCGCTGCCCACAGCACTCCGGGGGAGTTTTCGGAAGGAATCTTGCACATTCAGGCTGAGTCCACCGCCTGGGCCACCCAACTCAAGCTCCTCAATCCCACGATTCTGGGAGCTATTGCAGGGGAAGTTGGTCCTGGTGTGGTGACAGGACTTCGTATAACCGGACCCCAAGGCCCCTCGTGGAAAAAAGGTGCTTGGCGAGTTGCCGGTAGGGGTCCACGCGACACCTACGGCTAGAACCCCGAATTTCGCCCCTCAATTCACCAAGGTGACATTTTCCCCCATATTTCGTACCCCTATGTATAGGTAGGGGGTCAAATCCCATACTTATGCCCAGAACCCCCGTTATGGGCTAGGTGCTATTCGAAAAAGCCGGTAGACTGAGAGGCACACACCCTGCATGCGGGCTGGAGTACATCTTCAGGAACCTACGCTGCGGAAACCCCCATAAGGAGGCTCGCCAGTGTCGTATGACGCCAGTGCGATTACCGTGCTTGAAGGCCTAGATGCCGTTCGTAAGCGCCCCGGAATGTATATCGGCTCCACAGGTGAGCGCGGTCTCCACCACCTGGTCTACGAAGTCGTGGATAACGCCGTTGACGAAGCCCTTGCCGGCTATGCCTCCGATATCCAGGTCACCATTCTGGCCAATGGTGGCGTCCGAGTTGTGGACGATGGCCGCGGAATCCCCGTAGATGAACACCCCGTAGAAAAAAAACCAGCGGTAGAAGTTGTGCTCACCGTGTTGCACGCCGGTGGCAAGTTCGGTGGCAGCGGTTATTCCGTGTCCGGAGGTCTGCACGGCGTTGGTGTTTCCGTGGTCAACGCACTGTCCACTGATCTTGACGTAGAAATTCACCGCGATGGTTATGTCTACCGACAAAGCTACAAATACGGCGTACCGGTAGCTCCACTGGAAAAAGGCGAAAAAACAGATCGCACCGGAACAACCGTCACCTTCTGGGCAGACGGAGATATTTTCGAAACAACAGAATACGACTTCACCACACTGTCCCGCCGTTTCCAAGAAATGGCATTTCTGAACCGCGGACTCAAACTTGAGCTCACTGACGAACGCGCAACCGCGGTCACCGTTGTTGAAGTCGGTGAAGTAATTGAAGAGAAAGAAGAAGTTCGTCACGTCAGTTACAAATATGACGGCGGTATCACAGATTTTGTGAAGCACATCAATGCAAGTAAAGGTGTAGCTAATCCCAGCATTATTGAATTATCTGCCGAGTCTGAAGACAAAACTCTCAGTGCTGAGATCTCCATGCAGTGGAACAACACATATGCCGAATCCGTATACACCTTCGC
>CAZVLV010000020.1:0-13309 GCA_964628015.1 uncultured Aquiluna sp.
TTTGGCGATTGAGGCATACGCCCGTCCTCGGGAAAGTAGGGCAACGGCTGCAATGGCTGCGGCTACGACGGAGGCCACGAGGACAGCGATCTTTGCGGAATCAAGTAAGCCTTGATTGTCTTCATAACCGAGTTCGGTGATCAGAAGCGCAACGGTGAATCCCACGCCCGCAAGAACCCCCACGGCGAAGATATCCCGCCACGCAATGCCAGGAGCCAGACTTGCCCGCGTGAAGCGTGCCATGAACCAAGCCATGGCCACGATGCCGAGTGGCTTACCCACCACCAACCCGAGAATGATTCCCAGTGACAGTGGGCTCGATAGTGCATCGACTATTCCGGTGGCTCGAAGATCAACACCCGCGGCCATGAGGGCAAACACAGGTACGGCAAAACCTGCGCTGATGGGGTGGATTTTGTGAATGAGTCGATCGGCTGGAGCTTCCTTCTCGCCAGGGTCGGGGCGAACTCGGGTGAGGAATCCAAATGCAACACCGGCAACGGTGGCGTGCACACCACTCTTGTAGCAGAAGTACCAACCAATGATGACGAGTGGAACATAAAGCCATGGGCTAGTGACGCGGTATTTCTGCAACAGCCAGTATGCGACAAGGGTGAGAATAAATAGCCCGAACCAGATGGCAGAGAATTTATCCGAATAGAACAAGGCAATGACGGTGATGGCACCTAGGTCATCGACAACTGCAAGGGTGAGCAGGAATGCGCGTAAGGCCACGGGGAGTCTGCGCCCAAAGACAGCGAGTACTGCAAGGGCAAATGCAATATCGGTGGCCATGGGGATTCCCCACCCTCGAAGTGAGCCACCTTCCATGTTGGCGTTGACGACAACGAAGATCAATGCGGGAACAACCATGCCACCGATTGCCGCCGCTGCAGGAACAATTGCTTGGGCTGGTTTGGATAGCGAACCTAGGACCAATTCATGTTTCAATTCCAGCCCAACAACAAAGAAGAAGATGGCAAGTAGGGCATCGGCAGCCCAAATACCGAGAGGGAGATTCAATCCCAGTGATTCAGGGCCGACTCTGAAGTCGACCATGTTGACATAACTATCTCCCCAGGGAGAGTTTGCCCACACAAGAGCGATGGCAGCGGCAAAAAGCAGGATTCCGCCACCGACGGTTTCATCGCGGAGTTGACTGAGCAACCAGCCGCGCTGACCCAATGTCGGTCGGGAAAGAAATTCATTCGCAGCCACATTAGACACCCTACATATCGAGTGTTTGGCTCATGCAACCCGTTAATCGTCGCTTGAGGAAGAAGCCAGCCCTTCTGAAATCAGTTTCATGACGGCTGGATCGGCCAATGTGGTGGAGTCGCCGACATCGCGTTGCTCCGCGACATCTTGGAGCAATCGGCGCAGAATCTTTCCAGAGCGCGTCTTGGGAAGCTCAGGAACGATCATGATTTGACGCGGTTTTGCAATCGGTCCAATTTCATGTGCCACGTGATTACGCAGCTCCTTAATTAATTCGCCTGCGTCTTCGGCACCACCACGAAGAATGACAAAAGCCACGATTCCCTGTCCGGTAGTGGGATCACTTGCACCGACAACAGCTGCCTCTGCGACCGCAGGGTGTGAAACCAAGGCTGATTCCACTTCGGTGGTGGATATTCGGTGACCGGATACGTTCATAACATCGTCGACGCGACCCAATAACCAGATAGCGCCGTCAGTATCCAGTTTCGCGCCATCGCCAGCGAAGTAGTACTGCGGCCAGCGGGACCAGTAGGTATTCACATACCGTTCGTTATCTCCCCAGATGCCGCGCAACATTGCTGGCCACGGTTGGGTCAACACGAGAAAGCCACCGCTGCCGTTGCCCAATGGTGTTCCTTCTTGATCCACGACGGCCATCCCGATTCCTGGCAATGCACGCATGGCTGATCCGGGCTTACAAGCTGTGACTCCTGGAAGCGGCGCAATCATCATGGCACCTGTCTCGGTTTGCCACCAGGTGTCCACGATCGGGCAGTTATTTCCGCCAATTACTTCGCGGTACCACATCCATGCTTCGGGATTGATGGGTTCACCTACCGAACCAAGGAGTCGAAGTGAACTTAAGTCATGAGACTTCGGGTAGTGATCTCCCCACTTCATAAACGTTCGGATTGCCGTTGGCGCGGTGTACAGCAATGTGACCCCATGCCTTTCAATGATGTCCCACCAGCGATCCTTGTCAGGGGTATCAGGTGTTCCTTCATAGATAACTTGGGTCACGCGATTAGCCAGGGGCCCGTACACAATGTAGGAGTGTCCGGTGACCCAACCAACGTCCGCGGTGCACCAATACACGTCCGTTTCAGGTTTGAGGTCAAAAACCATTTTGTGGGTGTAGGCAGCCTGGGTTAAGTAACCACCGGAGGTATGCAAAATGCCTTTGGGTTTACCGGTTGTTCCAGACGTGTACAGAATGAACAAGGGATTTTCCGAATCAAATGCCTCGGGTGTGTGTTCTGTCGACTGGCGACCAACCAATTCATGCCACCAGACATCGCGGTCATGCCACGTAACGTCGGTTCCAGTGCGCTTAACAACCAAGACATTCTTCACACTGGGACTGGCATCAACCGCTTCATCGACAGCGCTTTTGAGATCCATGGCTGAACCTCGACGATTCTGGCCATCGGCCGTAATAACAAGTTTGGCATCAGCATCTTCAATTCGACTTCGCAATGCCTCTGCACTAAATCCTGCGAATACCACCGAATGAATTGCACCAATTCGTGCGCATGCGAGCATGGCAATGATTGCTTCAGGAATCATGGGTAGATAAATTGCAACGCGGTCTCCCGCGCCAACACCTAACTCCGTCAGTGCATGTGCTGCTTGGCTGACCTCTGCCATGAGTTCCTTGTAGGTGATGTCACGACGGTCACCAGGTTCCCCTTCGAATCGGATTGCGACCTGATCACCATGGCCAGCATGAACATGTCGGTCAACGCAGTTATAGGCGACATTGAGTTTCCCACCCACGAACCACCGTGCGAAAGGTGCGTTAGTCCAGTCCAGCACTTCGGAGAAGTCGGTATCCCAATCAAGGTTGCGCGCTTGCTCTGCCCAGAAACCCAAGCGATCATTCTCGGCCTGATCGTAAAGACTTGCCTTGCCATTTGCTTGTGCCACGAAAGCGGGACTGGGAGGAAATTGACGATCCTCCTGCAATAGGTTCGACAGGGTCGCGTTGTTGTCATCCGACATGGGTGCCGCTCCTTCTCGGGTGGTACATGTACTTTCGAAAGTCCCACCTAATCAAAACTTGGGTCCGATGTCAGCGAATTGGGGAATTGCGCGCCGGAGAATCGCTACATCCATGTGCTTTCAATCCACCACGCTCAATCCACCACGCTCAATCCACCACGCTCAATCCGTGTAGGCGACCCCAGAGCTCATTGCTCACTCGATACCGTTGACCCATGGTCGAAACCGGTGGTGAAGTACGAACGGAATTCACCCTTCGAGATCTCGCGGCACTTGAGCGCGTCTCGCATGCCACCCTGGCTGCGCGAGAAGACATTGATGCGCTGCTGTGGCGTCGGGATGTTCGAGCACACGCCAATGAAGTTGCGCAGGCATCAATCTCGCGGGGTGCCATGGACTCAGCAGCGCTAGAAGGAGCCGATCTCCCCGGTGTTGAAGATTCACCCATGGGCAAAGTTCTTTCAGCCACTCTGGCAGTCACAGCCCAAGCACCTTTGCTCGCCGACACATGGCTCACCGCACCCCTTCAAGTGATAACGCGGTTGCATCTATTGGTGGCCAAGGAATTTTCGGAGCCCGATCAACTTGGACGTCCGCGGTCAACAAATATTTCTGATGACCCTTTACACATTGGATCGATCCCGGATCATTCGATGGTTCCTCCGGTGCTGATGTCATTGTCCAAGCAATGTGTCACTACTCAAGCATCCGCAATCATTGAGGCTGGATATGTTCATGCCGAGATCATGCGCGTGCGGCCATTTGCGTGGGGATCGGGACTTGTGGCTCGCGCGGTGGTGAGAACTGTTTTCGCCGCTCGAGGATTAGATCCGTCAAACTTTTCCATTCCCGAAAATGGAATGTTCGAGACAGGGCGAACCAATTATGTTTCCGCGATTCGCGGATATATCCAGCAAACGCCAGAAGGGGTATCCCAATACTTTGAGTGGTTCTCTGCTTGTGTGGGGCTCGGTGCCCGTGCCGTTGTCGTTCCGGAATAACTGCCACTAACAGTTAGGCGCGCAACCCACTACGCCGTTTCGCATACCACGTAATTCCCAGTGCAACGGCTCCGATTGCAACCCCCGCGCCGGCAGCTACTGCGCGACGCTGTTCTGTTTTGGCACGCATGGACACGGGCTTTGCGAAATCGAGAATTGGCCAGTTCTTTTCCTTAGCAAGTTCGCGGAGCTCATTGTCAGGATTCACGGCAGATGGATGACCCACGGCTTTCAGCATGGGTATGTCGGTATGTGAATCAGAGTATGCGTAACACTCACTCAGGTTGTAGCCGTGTTCCTGCGCAAGTGAATGCATGGCTTCAGCTTTTCCTTCGCCATACGCATAAAACGTGATGTCGCCGGTGTACTTGCCATCAACGATTTCCACTTGGGTACCGATTGCAATGTCTGCACCTAGGCGAGCCGCAATGGGTTCAACGACATCGGTACCTGACGAAGAAATCACGATAATGTCGTGGCCTTGCTCCTTATGCATGGCAATGAGGTCCACCGCCTCTTGATAGACCAACGGGTCAACAATTGTGTCGAGGGTTTCACTGACAATCATCTGCACTTTGGCGACATCCCAGCCGGTGACGAGTTCCGACATGTATTTGCGCATTGTTTCCATTTGATCATGATCAGCACCTGAAGTCAGAAACATGAACTGTGCATAAGCACTTCGCATAACATCGGTTCGTCCAATAAGCCCTTCCTTATAAAAGGGCTTGGCAAATACAAATGAACTGGATTTGGCCAGAATGGTTTTGTCCAGATCAAAGAATGCGGCTATTGCCGACTTGTCTGCCATGCCACCACGGTAGCCCATCGGAAAGGTTTTCCACAGATCTAACTCAGGGGTTATCAACGTGTGTCTGCATACATTTGGCTGTGTTCATGTTGAACCAACCCGCTGAAGTCCTTCTCCTTACTTCAAATTCTGATCTCGTTTTCCAAGTGGAGCGAGCGGTACCATGCGCTAACACCTTCGATACATGAAGCTGGGATCACGCAATAGGGCTGTCGTCATTTCCTTGGGGTCGCTTCATTTGTTCCAACAACAGAGTGAGCACTGCTATCGCCCCGCGTTTATCCAATGGCTCATTCCCATTACCGCATTTAGGCGATTGAATACATGAGGGGCAACCAGATTCACATGGACACAGTGCAACGGCATCTAAGGTTGCATTGACCCACTGCGCTGCGTTGTGAAAGCCGAATTCGGAAATACCTGCACCACCCGAGAGCCCGTCATAAATAAAAATAGTTGTCTGTTCCGTGTCTTGGTGGAGAGCTGTTGAGACGCCGCCAATATCCCACCTGTCGCAACTAGCGAATAGCGGAAGAATTCCAATGCTGGCATGTTCAGCACCGTGAATTGCCCCTTCAAGTTCGAGGTGATCCAATGGCAAAAGGTCATGAGGAAATGTCCACCACACGGCATCTGTGCGCAAAGTCCGAACCGGAAGGTCGAGTGGATATGTACCTAGATTCTCACCGGATACATGTCGCTTGGTGAAAGCTACAGTTTGCGAAGACACCTCAACATTGCCCCAGGAAATTGTGACGTCATTGGTTACCTGTCGACTCAATAGTGTGGATGTGACTCGAATGTCGCTTACTTCTCGCGCGTAAGTCGTGTAGTCAACATCTTCCGCCGTGACGAGAGCGACCGCGGAATCAAGGTCAAGTTCATTGACAAGAAAAGCCTCACCTTGATGAATATAAACAGCACCCTCATGAACCGTGCGGTGTGATGCAGCGTGATCTACATATCCACACAGCCGGCCGGTATCTATCTCCACAACACGAATGACCTCACCTCCGCTGCCGCGTAAATCAGCCAAAGATGTCGCACTTTCATTCTTCGTCCAATACCAACCGGTGGGACGAGCCCGCAACATTCCGGTATCCACCAATTCCCTCACCACGTCACGCGAGTTTTCAGGAAACCAAGAGTCAAGGTCAGTTTCGGTCAAAGGTAATTCTGAAGCGGCAGCGCAAAGATGCGGAGCAAGTGCATGTGGATTATTGGGGTGTGCGAGTGACACTTCGATACCGGTGTCGAAAAAAACTTCAGGATGTTGAGCAATATATGTATCGAGTGGATCTTCACGCGCAATGAAAATGGCGGTGGCAGCCTCACCGGCGCGACCAGCACGACCGACCTGCTGCCACAGGGACGCTTTTGTTCCCGGCCAACCGGCGGTGATCACAACATCAAGGCCGGTGATATCAATCCCCAGTTCGAGAGCATTGGTTGCTGCCATCGCGCGAATTGCACCGGAGCGCAGATCGCGCTCCAATTCTCTGCGCTCATGTGCGAGATAACCTCCACGATAGGCCCGCACAACCTGTTCTGATTGTGCGTTGTGAGTAGTGGACTGTGCCAAAAGGTCCTGGGTGGTTTGTGAAACATACTCAACACCTTTTCGACTTCGAGCAAACGCAACAGCCTGATGACCGGTCGGCACCACCCGGGCCAGAATGTGTGCGGCTTCGTCGAGGGTGCCCCGTCGGGTGGCAACCCCTGAATATTCACCAGGCAATTCGGGTGGTTGCCAAAAATAGAATGTTCGTTGAGGAGTGGATGCGGTGTTCACCGAGAACACAGAATCAGGGCTACACGGCTGACCAATAAGTTTCTCGAGAGTAAGCGCAGGGTCGCCGGTCGTGGCGCTCGCGGCCAACACTGTGGGGCTCGCACCGTATTTATCAGCGATGCGAAGCAGCCTCCGAAGAATCAAAGCGACGTGAGCACCAAAAACACCCCTATATATATGTGCTTCATCAATCACAATGAACTGAAGGTGGCGAAGGAAGCGTGCCCAGTTCCGGTGCCCGGGAAGAATCGTGAAGTGCAGCATGTCGGGATTGGTGAGAATGTAATTGGCATGTGCTCGAATCCACTGGCGCTCCTCGCGAGGAGTGTCCCCATCAAGAGTGGCGGGCCGCACACCCGCAACATTCCATTGAGAAACAGTGGAGAGTTGATCTGCAGCGAGTGCTTTTGTCGGGGCGATGTACAGGACAGTTCCTGCACCTGCTGCGGCCGTGATAGCGGGGGCAGCGAATGCAATTGTTTTACCGGATGCGGTTCCCGTAGAAAGGATGGAGTGCTTGCCATGGTGAGCAGCTTGGGCAAACTCCACCTGGTGTAACCACGGTTTCGTAATTCCTGCTCGCTGCAGTGATTCGATGAAGTCGGAATTCACCCAATCCGGCCAGGTGCTGCTCACCCCTTGGCTTCCTGGAATCACCTCGCGATGCACACACTCCTGTCCAGTTTCTTGCACAAGAGCAAGGAATGGATCCGGATTGTTCGGCACCTGCTCATCTTGGAGGAGCTACCTGACATCCGCAGGATCAGGTATCAGTTCGAGAGCCCAGACATTCAATCGAAGGAATGGCCCTCAGAGGATTCACCCGAGCCGAGGCATTGCCCTTACCCAATGGATTATCCCCTGGACTTGGCCAATCTTGATCGAGTTTTTTGTGGATTCCACCGGCTTGAGCGTGCTGATTTCCTGCCATAAAGCCGCGGTTGCCGTGGGGTGCGAGTGCCGGTTCGTGATCAATGTCCCCAAGCTCACCTGGCTTGTCGAAACCACCAGGGTGGACACTTTCCTGCGCATCTTTCCCACCAATGAATCCGCCTTAGGTGTGATCTAGGACTACTTTCGTGAGGTCACGGGTTTTTTTCCTTCCACATGGGTAGGCTCGCCCTCATGTTTCGTGACTCCCGTGGGGTCGCGTGCGCCAATGAAAGCTACAGAGGAGATTCATGGATATCGAGTTAGTGGGCACCAATCTGACCCTGGTGATCATTGTTGCCGCCATCGCCATTGCGGCACTGGTAGTTGCAGCAGTGCTGGTGCGAGAGGTTCTCTCGGCCAGTCAGGGAACAGCCCGGATGCAGGAAATCGCTGGAGCCGTTCAAGAAGGCGCCTCCGCATATCTCAGTAGGCAGTTCAAGACTCTTGCCATCTTCGGTGTAGTGGTGTTCTTTGTGCTGTTCCTGCTACCAGCGGAAACCAATAACGAGCGAATCGGCCGAAGTATCTTCTTCCTCGTTGGCGCGGTGTTCTCCGGAATCACCGGCTACATGGGCATGTGGCTCGCAGTGCGCGGCAACGTCCGTGTGGCTGCGGCTGCTAAAGATTCCACCGAGCAGAAGGCCATGAAAATCGCATTCCGCACGGGTGGTGTGGCTGGCATGTTTACTGTCGGTCTTGGGCTCTTCGGCGCAGCACTTGTTGTTCTCGTGTATCAAGGAGAAGCACCCAAGGTTCTTGAGGGCTTCGGGTTTGGTGCTGCACTTCTCGCAATGTTCATGCGTGTTGGTGGCGGTATCTTCACCAAGGCAGCTGACGTCGGTGCCGACCTTGTGGGCAAGGTTGAGCAAGGAATTCCCGAAGACGATCCCCGCAACGCTGCAACAATTGCCGACAACGTCGGTGACAACGTGGGCGACTGCGCTGGCATGGCAGCGGATCTCTTCGAGTCGTATGCGGTCACACTTGTCGCCGCATTGATTCTCGGTAGCACCGCATTCGGTGCCCTCGGTCTCGTTATTCCATTGGTCATTCCGGCCATTGGTGTTGTGACAGCAGTGATCGGCATCTTCGCTGTGTCGCCGCGTGCATCAGATCGCTCCGGAATGTCCGCTATCAACAGAGGGTTCTTCATCTCAGCGATTATTTCTGCGGTGCTCGTTGTCGCAGCAGTATTCACCTGGGTTCCGGAAACATGGGCTGACATTGAAGGCTTGGGCGGTATCGCTGCAATTGAAGCCGCAGACACCATTGGGCCTCGTTGGTTTGTGATCGGTGCAGTGTTCATCGGTATCGTGTTGGCTGCGTTGATTCAGCAACTCACCGCTTACTTCACCGAAACAAATCGCCGTCCGGTCGACGATGTCGCAAAGACATCACTCACAGGTCCGGCAACGGTCATCCTCTCCGGTATCTCACTCGGTCTTGAATCTGCCGTGTACTCCGCACTCCTTATTGGTGCAGCGGTGTACGGCGCATTCCTGATCGGTGGCGGATCAGTACTCCTGTCACTCTTTGCCATTGCACTTGCGGGCACAGGCTTGTTGACCACGGTCGGTGTGATTGTGTCCATGGACACCTTCGGCCCAGTTTCCGACAACGCCCAAGGCATTGCAGAAATGTCTGGCGATGTTCACGGCGAAGGCGCAGAGATCCTTACGCGTCTCGATGCAGTCGGCAACTCCACCAAGGCAATCACCAAGGGAATTGCCATTGCAACAGCGGTGCTCGCAGCAACCGCACTCTTCGGTGCGTTCCGCGATGCAATCATTGGAGCAACGGCGAAGGCTGGCGATATCGTTGGCAGTGTTACCGACGCGAGCGCTCTGCAATACGACGGAATTCTCGACGTTGCGTCACCAGCAAACCTCGTTGGTTTGATTATTGGTGCGGCGGTGGTCTTCCTGTTCTCCGGCTTGGCCATTGACGCGGTGTCGCGTGCAGCGGGTGCGGTGATCTTCGAAGTTCGTCGCCAGTTCCGCGAGCATCCAGGCATCATGGCTGGCACCGAGAAGCCCGAATACGGCAAGGTCGTCGACATCGTGACACGCGATTCCCTCAGGGAGTTGATTACTCCAGGAATCCTTGCCGTGTTCACCCCGATCGCCGTGGGCTTTGGCCTGGGTGTGGGTGCCCTCGGCGCTTATCTCGCAGGAACAATTGCTTCGGGCGTCCTGATGGCCGTGTTCCTCTCCAACAGTGGTGGCGCATGGGATAACGCCAAGAAGTACGTCGAAGACGGCAACTTCGGTGGAAAGGGCTCATCAGCCCATGAAGCAACCGTTATCGGTGACACTGTTGGAGATCCATTCAAGGACACCGCTGGCCCTGCTATCAACCCGCTGATCAAGGTCATGAACCTTGTCGCCCTATTGATCGCTCCTGCGATCGTGGGGCTCAGCGTGGGAGCCGATGCCAACGATGCCCTGCGTTGGGCTATCTCGCTCGGTTCCGTTCTAATCATCGTGATCGCCGTGGTGATTTCCAAGCGCCGCCCGATTGCTGTAGGAGATCAGCAAGCCTCAGCGAGCGTTTAAACGACAAAGCAATCTCGTTCCATCTCAGGTGGGGGTCAGGATTTCCTGGCCCCCACTCGTTTGCCAGAAAACTGGTGGCCTTCTCTGCCCTTTTGTGGGGGGAAACGCCGAAAAAGGGGGGCAATGTTCATTTCCTATAAGTAGGTGTCCTACCGTCAGGCTCCGTGGCGGTGGTGACCGCCATCGCGAGTGAGAGGAACACATGCCAGACAAAACCCTGGTAATTGTCGAGTCGCCGGCCAAGGCAAAGAAGATCGCTGGCTATCTCGGCCCCGACTACCACGTACTGGCATCTGTCGGTCATATCCGCGATCTCGCGGCTCGTAAATCCGACCTTCCCAAGGAAGAACAAAAGAAGCCGTGGGCCAAATTGGCCGTCAATGTGGACGAGGGTTACCAAGCTTTTTATGTGGTTCATGACTCCAAGAAAGCCACCATCGCTGAGCTGAAGCGCGCCTTGAAGGACTCCGATGAACTCCTCCTGGCCACGGACGAGGACCGTGAAGGTGAGGCAATTTCCTGGCACCTTCTGGAGGTCTTGCGCCCCAAGGTTCCGGTCAAGCGAATGGTCTTCAATGAAATCACCAAAGAAGCTATCCAAGAAGCGGTGAATAATCCGCGTGACGTGGACATGAACCTTGTCGAGGCGCAAGAGACACGACGAATAGTTGATCGACTGTATGGATATCCAGTATCCGAAGTTCTGTGGAAGAAAATTGGTCGCGAAGCCAAATCTGCAGGCCGGGTTCAATCCGTTGCGGTGAGGCTTGTCGTGGACAGGGAGCGCGAGCGCATTGCGTTCAACTCGGCCAACTACTGGGACATCAAAGGTGTATTCGCTCCAGGCGCATTCGGTGCAAAACTTTCTAGTCTTGACGGTAAGCGAATCGCAAGCGGAAGTGATTTTGGTGACGACGGCATTCTCACAAAGTCAGATGTTGTTTTGCTCAATGAATCCGATGCACGTGCGTTAGTCAGCGGATTGACATCAGCTGATTTCACCGTGCGATCTGTCGTGCAGAAGCCGGGGCAGCGCAAACCTAAGGCGCCATTCACCACATCCACTTTGCAGCAGGAAGCCTCCGGTCGTTTTCGTTGGGGTGCGCAACGCACCATGCGCGTGGCGCAGGGACTGTACGAAAACGGCTACATCACCTACATGCGTACCGACTCGGTGAACCTCTCCGAGCAGGCGATCAACGCAGCAAAGAAACAAGCACGCGAACTCTATGGTCCTGAATACGTGGATCCCCAGGTGCGCACCTATCCCAATAAGAGCAAAAATGCACAGGAAGCACATGAAGCTATTCGCCCCGCAGGAGATTCATTCCGCACACCTGGCGATGTCGCTAAGGAATTAACCGGCGATGAATTCCTTCTTTATGAATTGATTTGGAAGCGCACGGTTGCCAGTCAAATGGTGAATGCTCAGGTTGCTACCACCACGATCAAACTTGGCGCAACCACTTCAGATAACAAGGACGCTGAATTCAGTGCCACGGGAACAGTGGTTGTGTTCCCGGGTTTTCGCGCGGCCCTTGCCGACATCGTCACCGACGATGACAATGAAGAAGACCGTGAGTTACCGGCATTAGCCGAGGGTCAGAAGTTATCTGTTACCGAACTTAATCCCGAAGGCCACACCACCAAGCCGCCAGCGCGTTACACCGAAGCCAGTTTGGTAGCCAAGCTTGAGGAATTAGGCATTGGACGTCCCTCCACCTACGCATCCATCATGTCCACAATTGTCGATCGCGGTTATGTCTGGAAAAAGGGTTCTGCATTGGTGCCCAGTTTTACCGCGCTCGCCGTTGTTCGATTATTGGAAGAGCACTTCAGTGCACTGGTTGATTACAAGTTCACCGCCAATATGGAGGAGGAACTTGATCTCATTGCGCTCGGTGAAGCCGACCGAATTACCCAACTCAATACATTCTGGCTCGGTGGCGATTCACTTCAAGGGCCTTTCCCTGGTGTTAAGCACCTCACCGAAGACTTAGGTGCCATTGATGCTCGTGGCCTGGCCACCATGCCGATCCGCGGGACCGATGCTCAACTTCGAGTGGGTCGGTATGGCGCATATGTAGAACGTGGCGATGACCGAGCAAATATCCCCATGAGTGTTGCCCCGGATGAACTGACAGCTGAATTGGCTGAACAGTTACTTCTAGAACCATCCGGTGATCGCGAGTTGGGTCATCATCCAGATACGGGTCTGATGGTTGTCGCAAAATCAGGGCGATACGGACCTTATGTATCTGAGGTGCTGCCTGAAGATGCCCCGAAATCGGCCAAGCCGCGAACAGCATCACTATTTAGTTATATGAAGCCCAGCACGGTGACTTTGGAACAGGCAATTGATTTGCTGAACTTGCCACGCGTTGTCGGAGTAGATCCAGAAAGTGGCGAAGAGATCACTGCGCAGAATGGCCGATACGGCCCTTACCTTCTCAAAGGAAAAGACTCACGGTCACTTGATAATGAAGATCGAATTTTTGAGGTAACCCTTGAAGAAGCATTGCAGTTGTATTCACAACCTAAGGTGCGCCGCGGGCGTGGCCAGGCGGCAGGGCCATTGCGTGAGGTCGGAACGGATCCCACAACCGGCAAACTGATTGTGGTGAAAGAAGGCCGCTTTGGTGCTTACGTCACCGACGGTGAAACAAATGCCACTCTGCGTGTTGCTGACGATCCCATGTCAGTCAGTCTTGAGCGAGCAGCTGACTTGATTGCAGAACGCCGCGCAAAGGGTCCTGCGGTCAAGAAGGTTGCCAAGCGCGCTGTGAAGAAAACAACAAAGAAGGCAACAAAGAAGGCAACAAAGAAGGCAACTAAGAACACAACGAAGAAGGTTGCAGCAAAACCTGAGCCCATGGCTGCAGATCTTGTGGTCGCTGAAGAAGTTTCGAGTTAGATTGCCGCATGTCGGGGTTGTTCATTGCATTTGAAGGTGGCGAGGGTGTCGGTAAGTCCACCCAAGAAGCCATACTGGGTG
>CAZVLV010000021.1:0-8640 GCA_964628015.1 uncultured Aquiluna sp.
GATGTGTCCAATCCGGATGTACCACTCGTAAGTCCTGAGCTAGCTCCTTCACAGCAAGGTAACCCACGAAATATGTAGGAAGCTGACCTGCGGTGAGCAACGCCCTTCGCCACTTTCCAGATGCTTCACCTTCTTCTTGAAATCCACGCTCAATCATCAAAGCCATGGCTTCCTCCTCGGACATGTCACGTGAATGCACGGATATATCGAGAATTGTGTTAATGATCATGCGAGTTTGCATTTTCAGTTGTTGAAGCCGAATTGCCAGGTGACTCACACGACCAGGTTCGGGTGAGTATCCCGCTTCAAGCATGAGTTCTTCTGCATACACTGCCCACCCTTCTACGAATACTCCACTCATTCCGCAACGCCGAACGGTACTTTGGTGGATACCGTGATTACTTAGTGCGAGTTGCAGGACATGGCCCGGAAAAGCCTCGTGAATAGTGAGGTCATGTATTTGTACTGCGTTGTATTCTCGATAAAAACTTTCCTGACGCTCCGCGGGCCAATCAGCAGGAGTGGGCGCAACGGCAACGAACGTGGGAATCTTGGCTTTTTCCAGTGGCCCAGGTGAATCACAATACGCAACTGCAACCCCTCGGTGAATCTCTGGCATTTCAATGACATCTGCCTCGATATCTGGGATGGACACGAGATCATGTTCTCTGACGAAATTTCTCGTTGACTCAACTGCAGACTGAACCAGACTCAGAACCGTGTCATTAGTCACCTCTGAAACAGATGCAATGTGATCGAGTGCCACTCGAATTGGGTCGCCGTCCTGAGCAATCCCTACCAGGTCGAGATACACCTTGGCTACTTGTGCCATGGATTTCGTCACACTATCGAGATGTGTATACGCACTTTCAAGTAATTGATTGACATCCGCGGTGTGGTCAAGCGAGTGCCATAGAATTCCGGAATATAGATCAGGTCCGCGCCGAGGCGATCGTGTTGACTCCGGCAGACGTTGTTCCAGCCACTCGATATGTTGTTCCAGAGCACGTGCCGGTTCGGGTGGCAGATCCAGTGTTCGCACCAGGTGCAGTGTTCCGGTGAATTGACTGATGGCTGTCTCCACGTGTACTGCAGGCATTTCTCCTAGCGTTTCGCGTGCGGTTTCAAGGAATCCCGGGATACTCATGGCTCGTGCCTTAGCGCAATTCAGTCGCTCCTGCTCGGGTGCAAAATCTCGACTGAGAAGTAAGTGAATGGCGGTACCTGGATTCCAGACCATGGGATTCCACATAGGTTCCTGTACCTCTGTCAAGTCAAAATGGGCTTTCAGGAGTTGATCTCTCAAGATCTCTAAGTCCACAAAGTCTTGTGTTTCCAGCTCCACGTCGTCAACTGCATCAAGTGCCGTAAGAAGGTCTTCAATTTCCCGAACATGTTGTTGCATGCCGTGAACGGATAAGTCCGGCAAAAGTGCATCGAATCGATGATCACCGAGCCATGTGGCTCTTACCGGGTCTTGTGCCAACAAACAATCAATCGCGTTTGTGGCAATTCGCCGAAACTCCTCAGTTGCCGAGTTCATTTTTCCGATTCACTTCATAATCTTTGATGGTCTCGATCCTGCGGCGCACAGAAGAGCGGAGACTCCCCTCGGCATCCCACCCTTGGGAACGTGCGAGTCTAACCAATTCAAATAGCAGATCTCCCAGCTGCTCTTGATCAGGGATTTCCGCAATCATCGCTTCGGCGCGATCCGCTTGGTGTGTGGGTAACACATCAAGGGACCGAGTTCGGGAAATCACCTTAGATGCACGCATGAGTGCGGGCAATGACTCAGGAATTCCATCGGTCAATGACTCTCGACCTTTTTCCTTGGCTTTACGAACGTGCCACGAATCCTCAACCTGACGTGAGGTGTCCGTAATGTCCTCAGACAGCATTTCGTCGGAGAAAACGTGCGGGTGCCGCGAAATAAGTTTGTCCGTGATACCGCTAATCACTGAGTCAATGTCCCAGTCCGGTTCAGCGATCCGAGAATGAAAAACTACTTGCAAAAGTAGATCTCCGAGTTCCTCTTGCATCGCCTGTTGATCACTGGACTCAATGGCCTCCACACACTCGTGTGCTTCTTCAATGAGATATTCGACCAAAGACTCATGGGTTTGCTCGGCATCCCATGGGCAACCGCCGGGAGATCTCAGTCGGTTCATGACTGCAACGAGATCAGTGAATCGACTCCCCTGCAATGTGATTAACCCTGCCCAAGTTCAACACTTAATGGCTCGGAGACCGTATTCGAGACCGGCCCTATGGTGAGATTCTCCGCGTCCCAGGTTCCATAACGTGGCGCCACTTCAGTATTCAGTTCAGTGCTCAACTCGGAAACAGCGATAAACACTGCCCCACCTTGGACATCAGGGTCAGCACCAGGTGCCAAGTCTTGCCCCAATTGCGAAACCTGGAGATTAAGTGTGATCACGGAGTCAATATCAGCTGGCAATACCCCCTGTTGCAGCAGCAAGTTTTCCAGTTCAGCCTGTCCACCTGCCTGGGCAAGGTACTGAAGTCGAATTGCATCTACTTCACCTTGGTCAATCACAATCCCTTCGCGATCAGCCAGTTGATTCACAAGATTCGTGGTGATTAAACGGTCAAGTGTTTGGGTGACCAGTTCGGCCGAAGAATCTTGGGTGGGTAATCCTTGAGCCGTCAAGATTCCTTGCACCTGATCGTTGAGTTCACTTTCGGTGATTCTCTGCTCGCCAATGAGTGCCGCTGCGCCCGCCTGACTTGCTCCACACCCCGTGAGGGACATTGCGGTCAGCCCAAGTGTTGCGCCCACAAGGATTGTGACGACTTTCCGTGACAATTTCACACAAACTCCGAACGTTAAGGGGTGGAAAACAAGGTAGTAAATAACTCGTGGAGCCATTCTAGAAGGGCATCATCGCGGAGAGGAGGAGTGCCGACCCCACCTGGCTTGGGGACGAGTATCGTCCGAGTGGCAGGCTTAATTGTGGTGCGCGGGTATAGCCGACTCAATCGCATGGATCGTGACTCGGGAAGCTCCACGGGGTGGATCCGAATCGAATTTCCAGCGGAGATAATCTCTTCAACTCCGTGTGATTTTGCCAAGACCCTAAATCTCGAGACCGCCAAAAGTGTTTCTACCTCCGCTGGCAAGGCACCGTAGCGATCAATAAGTTCGGCACTGACTTCACTGACGGCTGAGTCCGTTGTGGCATCAGCTAACCTCTTGTAGGCCTCAAGTCGTAATCGTTCCTGAGGAACATAAGACTCCGGGATGTGAGCATTGATCGGTAACTCGACTCGAACGTCATTTGAATCTCGAAGTGGTTCATTCTTGTATTCGGCAAGCGCCTCTCCTACCAGGCGTAAATAGAGATCAAAACCAACATCTGCAATATGACCGCTTTGCTCTCCACCTAGTAGGTTTCCCGCACCCCTAATCTCCAGATCCTTCAAAGCAATCTGCATTCCGGATCCGAGGTCTGTTCTTTGTGCGATGGTTGCCAATCGCTCATGAGCTGTCTCCGTCAATGGTTTATTGGGGTCATATAAGAAGTAGGAATAAGCGCGCTCACGACCACGACCTACCCTGCCCCTCAATTGATGCATTTGAGAAAGTCCGAATTTATCTGCCCTGTCAACAATTAACGTGTTGGCATTTGGAATGTCAATGCCCGACTCCACAATCGTTGTGCAGACAAGGACATCAATCTCTTTCTCCCAAAATTGCACAATGACCCGCTCAAGTTCTCCTTCTGACATTTGTCCATGAGCAACAGCTATTCGTGCTTCCGGAACCAAATCTCGAATTTTGCTGGCAACTCGATCAATAGATTCAACGCGATTGTGAATGAAAAAGACCTGACCATCGCGTAGTAATTCCCTGTGAATGGCAGCAGTTATTTGTTTTTCATCGTATGGGCCAACAAATGTCAATACTGGGTGTCGCTCTTCAGGAGGGGTTTGAATGACAGACATTTCACGGATTCCCGTGACAGCCATTTCAAGGGTACGGGGAATCGGCGTCGCGCTCATGGCGAGTACATCGACATTAGTACGCAGGGCCTTGAGATGCTCTTTGTGTTCCACGCCGAATCTTTGTTCTTCATCCACGATAACGAGCCCAAGGTCCTTGAATCGCACATTTGGAGTGAGTAAGCGATGAGTTCCAATCACAACATCGACGGTGCCATCCGCTAGTCCCTCAAGAGCGGCCTTTGATTCCGCCGCGGTGGTGAACCGCGATAAAGCAGCTACCTTGATCGGAAACGCTGAGTATCTGTCAGAAAAAGTAGACATATGCTGTTGAACCAAGAGAGTGGTGGGCACAAGCACAGCAACCTGTTTACCGTCCTGCACAGCCTTAAAAGCAGCACGGATTGCAATCTCCGTTTTTCCATATCCAACATCACCACAAATCAATCGATCCATGGGAATGGTGCGTTCCATGTCCCGTTTCACTTCATCGATGGTGCTCAGTTGATCGGGAGTCTCTACATAAGCGAATGCATCTTCGAGTTCGTGCTGCCATGGCGTGTCCTGGCTGAATGAATAACCCTGTGAACTTTGGCGTGCTGCATACAATCGAATGAGTTCCCCTGCAATTTGTTTAACAGCCTTTCGGGCTCGGCCCTTAGCTTTCTGCCAGTCAGCGCCTCCCAATCGGTGAACAGTAGGAGCCTCGCCACCCACGTACCGCGTGACCAGATCTAGTTGATCCATGGGAACAAACAGTCGATCCGCAGGGTGACCGCGCTTACTGGAGGCGTACTCAATCACCAAGTACTCTCGCTCAGCCCCTGCAGCAGTTCGGGTGATCATTTCGACATAGCGACCAACTCCATGATGTTCATGCACAATGTAGTCACCAGCAGCAAGCGTGAGGGGATCAATGCTTCCTCTGCGTTTACTAGGCATCTTGCGCATGTCTTTCGTGGCGGATTTTTGGCCCACCATGTCAGCCTCGGTGAGAACACAGAGATGTGAATTGGGCAGGATAAAACCTTGATCAAGTGAACATGGCACCAGATACACCGTGTCAATCTGCAACTTGTTCGGTAACCGCTCAGTGATTACAACACCAATGTCTAGTCCACGTAATTCTTCTGAGATTCGCTCAAGGGGTCCTTTGCCCTGGGCCACCAAAACGACATTGTCATTTCGTGTCAGCCACGAGCGGATATCAGTAATTAATTGCTCCGGCTTACCACGGTAATTTTCTACGGCATGTGAATCAATAGTGACAACATTCGAAGAACTGGTGCTGTCATCGATGGCCAACGGAGTTAAATTCCACACAGATCCGGACTTCGCCTGAATCCCCTGCACAACAGTGTCAACGGCGATGAACATCGATCCTGAAAAGTCAATTGGTGCTGACCCACCCACCGCAGCGCTGTGCCAGCCTGCAGTGAGAAATTCCTCAGCGGTTTGCACAACATCGAAAGCACGAGCTCGCAGCCGCTCGGGCTCAACGACAATAAGTGAACTTTCAGCAGGAAAAAATTCGTGCAGTGGCTTCATATCTCCAGCGAGAACGGGCGAAAGCGACTCCATGCCTTCAACGGGTATTCCCAGCGCAAGAGACTCACACATTGAAGCGACTTCAACATGTTCCGCTCCCAGAGCTCGAGCTCTTTCTTTGACATCTTCTGTGAGTAGAAGTTCTCGCACTGGCGTGGCCCATAAGCCATGTGGAGCGAGATCGAGGGAACGTTGATCTGACACTGAGAAGTATCTGATTTCTTCAATATCGTTTCCCCAAAACTCGAGGCGCAATGCGTGTTCCTCGGTGGGTGGAAAGACATCGAGAATTCCACCACGAACCGCAAGTTGTCCCCTACGTTCTACAAGGTCCACTCGTTCATAGCCAAATCCAACGAGTTGCGAGACGATAGAAGTTAATTCGTGGGACTCCCCCGAAACAACTTGGACTGGATCGATGTCCCCTACATGGGCAACTATCGGCTGGAGAGCTGCGCGAACAGACGTGATGACCACCGACACCGGTGCGGAGAAATAATCGTTGGCAACGGGATGAACCAATCGACGCAAGACTGCAAGTCGAGCACCTACGGTATCTAGCGAGGGAGACAATCTTTCATGAGGGAGTGTTTCCCAACTGGGAAACACTGCTATGGCTGAAGGTTCAATAAATGCGCCTAAGGCACTTGCGAGTTCATCTGCCGCTCTACCAGTAGAGGTAATCACAAGGAGTGGTTGAGTGGACTTTCGCTCCTGAATGTGAGCAATGATGAGTGAGTAAATATTCGCGGGAGCAACAATGTCTATTGTTTCGCCAGGCCGGACACCGTGAGCAATCTTGTGAAAGGCCGGATCCTTGGACACGAGATCCAGCAATGGAGTAAGAGCTTGCTGATTGCTCACGCCTAACGAGTTTCCTGTAAGGCCTGTAACACATATGGATATAAATCCGGGCGCGAGACCACAAGGTCAGTGACATACGGAGGCATGTGATTAAAAGTTATCGGTTCGCCCGACATGTGCGAAGCCATTAATCCGTAGTGCTCTGCAACGTTGTACGGTGCAGCGACATCCCATTCATAAAATCCGGTGTCATGTAGATAAATATCCGCGCGACCACAAAGGATTTCATTGACTTTAGCGCCGACAGAACCTACGTCAACGATTTCGATCCCTCCATGGTTCACATTCGCTGCAGTCAAAAGCTCGCCCAATCGCACCACGGTCTCTTTCAGGGTTTTGGGAGGGCGTGAGCGGGATGCTACAACTCGAATAATTGAGTCTTGTCCCTTCGCGGGGATGTTTCCCTCGTCTAAGACACTCCGTGTTATTCCTTGGGCCGGGAGATCGACCGTTCCCGCGCTCAACTTCTGTTGGGTGGAGTCCCACAGGGCAATATGCACGGCGAAGTCATGGCGATTTTGGCCATACTCCCATGTGCCATCGAGTGGATCGACAATCCACACGCGGTTCGCGGTGAGGCGAAGTTCATTGTCTTTCCCTTCTTCGCTGAGGATCGCATCATGAGGGCGGGCCTCACTCAGTTTCTCCATGATGAAAACGTGAGAGGCTCGGTCTGCTTGATCGCGCAGAAGATCGCTCACCGTTTTGTCAATGGAATCGGTCGATCGACCCCTGAAGAAATCCTCACGCAAAGCAAGTAAGAGTTGCCCAGCTTCCTGGGCAACGGTTCGGGATAGTTCCGCATCAGTTTGCGTTGACATGTTTTCTCCGTTGCGTGATTGTTGTCATAAAGAACGAGTTAACTATTGAATCGACTTTGTGAGTAATCCAATCCATGCAGGATGAGGGCCTCAATGGCATCCACACTGCGATCAATGACCGAGGGCAGTTCCTTACGTTCAGGTGCATTAAATGGCGAGAGTACAAAATCAGCGGGCTCTTGGCGCCCAGGTGGACGCCCAACCCCCACTCTTTCTCGATAGAAGTCACCCGTCCCAATTGATTTTCGAATGCTCTTCAAGCCATTGTGTCCATTGTCTCCTCCTCCGAATTTCACTCGAATGGTGGAGAAATCAATGTCTAGTTCATCATGAATCACAACGAGCTTGCTCGGTTCCACGTGATAAAAATCCAGAAGCGCTTTGACCGGTCCTCCACTCTCATTCATGTATGACTGAGGAAGGGCAAGCACAACATTCGATATTGATCCAGGGTTGCCCACATGAGTTTCACATGTGAACGCGAGTGCACGCTTGTGCCGGGTCAATTTTGAGTGAGTACGTTGAGCAAAAGCTTCGATAACCATCGCGCCAATATTGTGGCGCGTGGCGGCATAGGCGGGACCGGGATTACCCAGCCCCGCGACCAGCCAGGTCAATTACTCTGCAGCGGGTTCTGCCGCGGCAGGCTCTGCGCTTGCTGCTGCCTCAGATGCTGCGTCTTCGGCTGCGCCGGAAGCGGCACCGGAAGCGGCCATTTCAAGTGCCTTGGCCCTAGCGCCTTCCACCGCATGCCCCACGGCATCGAGTGGGAGTTCGCCATTAGCGACTGATTCTTCAAATGCCTGCATGACCATGGCAACGTCGAGACCAGCTTCTTCAGCGGCTGTGTGTACCTGAGCGACTGCATCTGCATAGTCACTGCGAAGAGCCGCTTCCTTCTTGGTAATCACAATCAGGTCAACATGCTCCAGGTCTAGCCGAACTGGATCGCGTTGAACATCACGTGGCTTGGTGAGGTAGGTCTGGCCTTCGAAGTCAATATTGAGCACCACCCGAGGCTTGCGCAAAGCAAGATTTAATTCATGGGCGGGGAGAGTCACATGAAGCAACTTGGTGTCGGTGCCGTACAAAACGGCTGGGATCTGGCCTGCGCGACGAACCCGACGAGCGGCACCTTTGCCAAACTCTGTGCGAGGGGAAGCGGTCATGTTGACGTTGGTCACGGTGTCTCTCCTTGTGAATTACGGTGGCTGGCAAAAAGCGTGGTGGCACCAAGGAGAGGGAAACACAACCCTGTCGATAACGGTGTCGCGGGACACCCTCGCCGAGGAACGGTCGGAGTCTAGCCGAGCTCACAAACTCTAATGCGAGGAGGTGGCCTGTGCGAGATCATCGTCTTCGAACATTTTGGTCACAGAACCATCGGTAAAGACTTCGTTGATGGCTGTTGCCAAAAGAGGAGCAATAGACAATACCGTGA
>CAZVLV010000021.1:8650-12807 GCA_964628015.1 uncultured Aquiluna sp.
GTAACAATTACTTCGCTGATTCGAGATTCTTGAAGACGTTCGCGAGCGGGATCACTCAAAATTCCGTGGGTGGCCGCAACGATTACCTCGGAGGCTCCATTGTCAAAGAGAGTTTCTGCTGCCTTTACAATCGTGCCACCTGTGTCGATCATGTCATCGACGACCACACAAATTCTGTCCTTGACATCGCCCACAACCTCAAGCACACGCACCTGATTGGGGATATCCGGATCACGCCGCTTGTGAATGATGGCGAGTGGCGCACCCAGGACATCGGTCCAACGTTCGGCAACTCGGACTCGCCCAGCATCTGGAGAAACCACCGTGATCTTTGAGCGGTCAACCTTGCTGGCTACGTGTCCTGCCAGGAGGGGTAAGGCGAAGAGGTGATCCACTGGGCCATCGAAGAAACCTTGGATTTGCGATGTATGCAAATCAACCGTCATCAGGCGGTCAGCGCCCGCAGTTTTGAATAGGTCTGCCATGAGGCGCGCTGAAATCGGTTCACGACCTCGGTGTTTTTTATCTTGACGTGCATAGCCATAGAAAGGCACTATCACAGTGATTCGCTTGGCAGATGCCCTTTTCAAAGCATCTATCATGATCAATTGTTCCATGATCCACTTGTTTATTGGGGTTGTGTGACTTTGTAATACGAATGCATCGCCACCGCGCACAGATTCACGGAAACGCACAAATATTTCACCGTTGGCGAAGTCATGTGCGGTGACAGGAGTCAGATCAATTCCTAGGTGATCTGCGACTGCGTCTGCAAGTTCTGGGTGCGATCTCCCCGACAGCAGTAAAAGATGTTTTTGGGTTGGAACTGACTTCTCTGCCACTTACTCCACCTTCGCTAGTGATTCTCTCGCGTGCACATGTGCTAGTCCTGATCGCTATCGAGTGGGGAAGACTCGGAGGAAACTGTGTCAGATGCCGCATGCCCGCTGGCGCCCGCCCTCTCTGCAACTTCCGCAGAATAGGTGCCGGGGCGCTTGCGAGGAACCCAGCCTTCGATATTTCTCTGGCTTGCTCGCCCAACAGCCATGGCACCCGGGGGAACATCTTCGGTAATGACAGAACCTGCGGCGGTGTATGCACCATTGCCGATGGTGACTGGTGCCACCAGCATGTTGTCGGACCCGACACGAACGCCGGAACCTACTTCTGTTCTGTGCTTATTCACGCCGTCGTAGTTCACGAAGACTGTGCCTGCGCCAATATTCGTGTGATCACCGATTTGGGCATCGCCGACGTAGGACAAATGAGGCACTTTAGATCCGGTACCCAGCTGAGAGTTCTTTATCTCAACAAATGCACCCGCCTTACCACCAGCACCAATCTCCGTACCAGCTCGCAAGTAGGTGAACGGTCCCACAGTTGCGTCAGGACCAATGACAGCAAGCTCGCCCCAGGTGTGTCGAACAACGGCATTCGCGCCAACCTCACACGAGATCAAGGTGGTGCCCGGGCCGATTTCCGCACCTACCTCAATTGACGTTGGGCCACGTAAAACGGTCTGTGGCAACAGAGTGACATCGGCGGCTATATCGACATCGACGTCTATCCACGTGGACGCGGGGTCTGCAATGGTCACACCTGCTTGCATGTGACTGACATTAATTCGGTCACGCATGATCCCACCCGCTTCCGCAAGTTGGACGCGATCATTTACTCCCAATATGTCGTTAGCGTCTGGAGCAATGACACCAGTTACTTTCCCGCCCGCAGCGTGAATCAGCCCGATGACATCGGTCAGGTATTCCTCGCCTTGAGCGTTCTGGGAATTAATGAGATTTATCGAATCAATGATGGATGCAGCGGAAAATGCATACATGCCTGAGTTGATTTCGTGAATGAGTTTCTGCTCAGCAGTGGCATCTTTTTCTTCAACAATGCCAACTACCTCGGAACCATCTCGAATGATTCGGCCGTAACCGAAGGGATCGGAGATCTCAGCTGTCAATATTGTGGCTTTGGCGGAGTCCCGGTCATGTGAAGTGAGCATCAGCTGCAATGTTTCACCGGAAAGCAAAGGTGTATCGCCCGTGAGAACAACCACGGGGCCATGGGATAAAGAGACACCGGCATCACTTAAGGCCGTTAATGCAATACGAACCGCATGTCCGGTTCCATTGCGTTCTGCTTGCACCACGGTTGTCACCCACGGGGCAACTTCTTCAAGATGCGCAATTACTTCGGGCGCACCGTGTCCGACCACAACGACCAAGTGTTCCGGTTCTGTGGTTGCCGCAGCCTCAACAACATGGTTGATCAGACTGCGTCCACCAATTGAGTGAAGGACTTTGGGTGTCTGGGATTTCATTCGGGTGCCCTCGCCTGCCGCAAGGATGATGACTACCGAGGGTCGCACAACGTCAGCCTAGTTCTCGCACAGAGTCCATTGGGCTCGGACTGGGAAAAAGCTCCCGGGGGAGGGATCGAACCTCCGTTGACGGATTCAAAGTCCGCTGTCCTGCCGCTAGACGACCCGGGATTACGTGGCGTAATGCGCCCCACAGCCTAGGCGTTGTCCACACGGGAAGGGAACCCGACTCCACCGTCCACCGCCAAGTGTGTTTCCACCTATTCGCCATGCCACTTGCAAGTTACGCGACCGTAGGTTACGGTAACGTAACTTAGGCGAAAGGCTTTCCATGACCACACTTGTTCCCGAGGACATCGTTTTCGATGAAAATCAAGACGATGCCGTGTATCTGAACTTGGCAATGCGCATCACCATTGGAGCATTTGTTGTCATCCCTCTCATTGCGGTGGCCCTTGCCATTCCCGTTGCCTGGGGTGGATGGTTGTCATGGCTAGACCTCGCACTCGCTGTCGGCCTGTGGGCATTAACTGCGGCAGGGATCACCATCGGGTATCACCGTTACTTCACACACAGATCATTCAAGGCAAACCGCGCTGTCAAAATTGCCTTGGCATTTTTCGGATCATTGGCAATTGAAGGTTCCCTTGATCAATGGGTTGCCGATCATCGCAAGCACCACAAGTTTTCGGATGAAGTGGGCGATCCCCACTCCCCTTGGCGTTTTGGAACCTCTCGCAAAGCAATAGCAAAAGGTCTCATGTATTCACATGTGGGTTGGTTGTTTGAAAGCGACAACACGGGCATTGACAAATATGCACCCGACATTGCCCAAGACAAAGACCTCACCTGGATGTCGAAGCACTTCTATCTCTTTGTGACACTGAGCTTGCTACTGCCGGCCGTGCTCGGTGGATTGATCACGTGGTCATGGATGGGTGCATTGACAGCGTTCTTCTGGGCTGGGCTTGTTCGAATTGCTTTCGTTCATCACGTGACGTGGTCGATCAACAGTATCTGCCATGTTTTTGGTACCCGTCCATTTCAGTCACGTGATCTTTCTAGCAACGTGGCGTGGTTGGCGATTCCGTCTATGGGCGAGTCCTGGCACAACCTGCACCACGTTGACCCAACCTCCGCTCGACACGGAGTCATGAAGGGTCAAATAGATATTTCGGCAAGCCTTATCAAGGGAATGGAAAAAACTGGATTGGTGACTGACGTGAAGTGGCCCAAGCCAGAGCGCCTGGCCAAAAAACTCAAGAATCCAGAAGACAGATTTCGCTTGCGCGGCTACAAAGCTGAGTAAGTTTCCATTATGGAAAGTGACGATGTCGCTGACAAAATTGCACCGGTTGTAGAACTGCGCACTATCGCGGCAATGGATATACCTCCCGCCGTCCGAAAGTCCGGCGGCTCCAAGGTGCGCATGACCGGTCAAGAGCGCCGAGAGCAGTTACTGAGTGTGGGCAGAAAACTCTTCTCTGAAAAGGGGTTCGAATCAGTAACCGTCGAGGAGATTGCTGCCAAAGCCAATGTCTCCAAACCAGTTGTCTACGAACATTTCGGTGGAAAAGAAGGACTCTACGCAGTTGTTGTTGATCGCGAAACAAATGCTTTGCTCGATGCAGTCACAGATTCACTGACGGGTGGTACAGCTCGGCAACTTGTCGAACAAGCCGGAATGGCGCTGTTTAATTACATTGATAGCAATCCACAAGGGTTTCGCATATTGGTTCGGGATTCTCCTGTTGCTCAACAAACGGGTTCATTTGCAAGCCTGATGGTTGACATTGCAAGTCAGGTCGAGCATGTACTTGCTGCTCAATTC
>CAZVLV010000022.1:0-12464 GCA_964628015.1 uncultured Aquiluna sp.
TAAAGGACCGGTGGGTACCCACCGGTCCTTTACATTCCTCTCTCTTCTGCGACTGAGTTTCCACCATCGATTGCAATGCACTGTCCAGTGACATAACTTGCGCCTGGCGTTGCCAGGAATGCAACAACCGCGGCTACTTCCTTAGGTGTGGCGCTTCTCAACACCGGAACAAGTTTCCCTTCTCGGGCTTCCTGTGGGGTTTGAGACCCTGTGGTGATCCACCCAGGGGCGACAGCATTTGCGGTGATTCCCTGAGCGGCGTAATCGACTGCGAGTGAACGAGTTAACCCCACAAGTGCCGCCTTGGCAGTGGCATAAGCACTCTCACCTCGCATGGACATTAATGGCCCAGTGACACTGGAAATCGAGATTATTCGTCCCCAGTTGACCTCGTGCATAAAGGGCAATGCATACCGCGTTGCATGCACTGCGGTCATCAGGTTGCGCTGCACTGCACTGTCAAAGTCCGACATATCTATTGAGCCGAGTGCACCTGATTCCACACCCACCGGCGCACTCACACTTGCCATACCAGCATTGTTGACCAAGATCTCAACGCCACCTTGGTCTCGAGCAATTGATGTGAACACTTTGTGAGTTGATTCAATATTGGTTAGGTCGCATATGTAACCTCGCACTGTTCCATACGAACTCAGATCAGAGACTCGGTCATGAATATGCTCACCAGTCGCGGTGATTGCGACTTCCGCTCCCAGTTCCAATAGCGCTTGAGCACATGCGTAGCCGATTCCTGTTTCGGATCCCGCACCTGTCACCACCGCCCGCTTACCTTGAAGTGATAACCACTCTGGTGTGCTGGGTGTCATTGGGTGATCCGTGCCACAGCCTCACCGAATAGCTCTGTGTGCCGATCTACATCCGACCGGATTGTTGCAGGGCACATAAGGGCCATATTGTGAAATGGTGTCATGAGTACACCGCGGTTACTCATGTACAGGTGTAAATACTCCTCGATATCGGCATCAAAGGATGCTGCAGATTCTGTGCCATTTTTCGGTGCGGGAGAACAGAATCGGTACTCGGCCCGCGCACCAAGTTGGGCAATACTCCACGGCATCTGCGTTTCCGCCAAAACCTTTTCCACACCTTCGCGAAAGGCTGTTGCGAGTTCAATCATGTGGTCGAATGCAGCCGGAGTCAGGACTTCACAGAGTGTTGCGCGCATTGCTGCGGTGGACAGCACATTTCCTGCCAGCGTTCCACCAACTCCGCCGACATCTTCGAGATCAGCATCTTTGGCCGCGAAGATTTTGTCGGCAAGTTCCTGGGTAACACCGTATGCACCTGATGGAATACCGCCACCAATACTTTTGCCAATCACCAATATGTCAGGTTGCAAGTTCCATGCTTTGGTGCAACCTCCCCACCCCGCGGAGATGGTATGTGTTTCATCTATGAGTAACAGTGCCCCATATGAGTCACACAACTCCCGGAGCCCTTCAAGGAATCCCGGATCCGGCAGGACAATTCCAATATTGGTCAGTGCCGGCTCCGTGATGACCACAGCAACATCTCCGTGTTTCAAAGCTTTCTCTACAGAATCCAAATCATTGAACTCAGCTACTCGTGTGGTCTCGGACACATGAACCGCGGGGCCTACATTTCCTTCACGGAAATCGGTTTCGCCATGTGCACCCGTGCGCACAAGGGTTTCATCTACTGCGCCGTGATAGCAATACGAGAATGCAAGTACTTTAGATTTGCCCGTCACTTGTCGAGCAATGCGAAGTGCCCATCGATTCGCATCGGTCGCGGTGAGACTAAATGACCACAAAGGCAAGCCAAACCGTTGAGTAAGTTCCTGAGCGACCCACTCGGCATCTGCACTGGGCATCATGGTGGTGATTCCACCTTCGATCCCAATGCGTTGATTCACTGCGGCAACGGTGGGCTCAGGTGAATGCCCTGCCATGGCCCCCGTGTCGCCGAGGGAAAAGTCGATGTATTCATTACCGTCAACATCGGTGATGCGATTTCCGCGTGCTTGTTTTAAGTACAACGGGTAGCCGCCGGCCCACTTGTTCATCCAGGTCATGGGGACGCGACCCAACAGGTGATCACCTGCACCAAATAAAGCACGCGATTGGGGTGTCCGTGTCAGGTGAAGTGCCCGTTCACTGGCAAGTTCTTGTGTGAGTTTGTCACGGTCCAGCACGAATATCATTCCTCTCAATGGCTACTAGACCATTCTATTGAGGAATGCTTGCGAAGATAGCGTGGATAAAAGCGAACGATTACAGCAGCATTAGGACTTTCCCAGCATTTTGCGAATGGTCATGCGTGGAATTCCGGTTGCAGTTGAGACTTTGTTTTCGGACAGAAGGTCACTGTCTACGTGTTCTCGGACCAGGGCTGCCAATTGATCGCGATGCGCCCGCTCTTTCTTTTTTGCAGCCCGCCATTCTTTTGCGGCCACCTCGATTTCCGTCAGTGCCTGCGCTTTCTTGGGGCTGGGAGTTTTAGCCATGGGAGCTCAGTGCCCCAGCCATGGTGTCGGCTAAGGGAGCAAGTTCCCGATGCATGGATGACCATTCGAGAGCTTCATCTATATAGCGAGTCTCATGGGTGGCACCGCAGGAACAGGAAACAATGAATCGGCACTTGCCGTAGCAGAAATCAGACTCGACGGTGTGGGCATTTACCGGCCGCTCCAGAACCGTGCCTGGTGAATGACGGCGCACCTTGTGAAATGGATTGGTCATGATGACTCCTCTCGACCAGACAATAAGGGAAGATATGTACCTGTCTAGACAATACTGTAATAGTATATACATATACAATAAATCGTCAATAGGGCAGACTATGGCTGTGTCGCAGCCTGTGTCCCAGAAAATGTGTCCCACAACATGAACGAGTCGCACAACAATGATTCACTGAGCGGAATCCAGGAGCGAATGCGTGTTTTCGCCCAGGAACGTGACTGGGAGCAGTTCCACGACCCTAAGTCGCTGATTCTTGCCCTCGTCGGTGAAGTGGGTGAACTGGCGGAACTCTTCCAATGGCTCCCCGCTGATCAAGCTAGTTCCCTTGCCCAGCAGCCTGAGCTGGCGCAGCGAGTAGGCGAGGAAATGGCTGATGTTTTGCTCTACCTCACCCGACTTGCCGATGTCGTTGGTGTGGATCTGGGTGAGGTCACTGCCAAAAAATTCGTGTCGGTGGAACAACGCTTCCCTGCAGAGCAAGTCAAGGGTGATGCACCCGTTAAGCGGTGACTTCTTGCACAACCACGCTGGTGCCGTCAGGTTGTGGCTGCACGATCAGGCATTCCGGGAATCGATCCTTCATTTCACTGACATGACTAATCACGCCGATCACACGTCCGCCTGATTTCAAGTTTTCTAATTGATCGAGAACAACTTGCAAGGTTTCCTGGTCGAGTGATCCGAAACCTTCATCAACAAAGAGTGTTTCAAGGCTTACTCCCCCTGTTTCCGCGTGCACAACATCAGCTAACCCGAGAGCCAATGACAGTGATGCATAAAAAGTTTCTCCCCCGGACAGTGACGTCGGCGGCCGGGATTCTCCAGTCCACGAGTCAACAATGTCAATACCTAAGCCCGATTGGGCATTCGACTGGGATTCTTGATCTAGTGCAAAACTCAGACGACCAGAGCTCATCTTGTCGAGATGATGGCTGGCTGCCTCCAGAACATGATGGAAACGTAATTGCAGGGCGTAACTTTCCAACGGAAGCTTCTTCACATTCTGTGAAGATTGAGCCGTAACAATTCCTGCCAATCGGATCAATGGTCCATGTTCAGCTTCCAACTTCTCATTCTTTTTCACTTGCTGGTGAAAACTCTTTGTGAGCGTTTCCATTGATTGGGCGGAAGATTGAGCAATTGCCAAGGAATCTGCGAGTGAGTTCACATTTTCACGTAACTTCTGCCGTAGTTGAGTAATTTCCTCACGTCTGCTTGAGAGTTCATGGATGTCAATAACTTCAGGAGGGAGTGAGCGTTCACGTTCCTTGAGGGTGGTGTACGCCGCACTCAAGGCGGAGAGTTTCTCGGCCCTGCCAAGGAGCTTTGCGCGCTGGGATGTTGCAGTTGAGTCGTTGCCCACAGCAGTGACAATTTTGGCGGTCATATCCGCTACCTGCTGATCGAAGAATTCCAATTCCTTGATGGAATCAGAATGCTCCTTGTGGAGATTGTCCAGATGCGCAGCGCCGTTCTTTAGTTCATCTTCCAACTCAACAATGAGTGCTTCACTATCTGTGACACGGCTGACTTCAGCCTCAAGGTCTGCCACAACATTGGCGACCTTCACTTTCTCTTCTGCTAATGACTCTGCGGTGCTTGCGCCTATCTGTCCTTGGAGTTGTGCAACAACGAGTGCCGAATCTTGATGCTCTTTCCTGGCACTGTCAGCATGAATTACCGCTTGATCATGGAGTGAAGTAAGTTGTTGAACCAATTTTTCGGCCGCTTGGACTTCTTCTTCCGTCACTACGGCGCTGATTGCATCAGTGTGCGCCGGTTCAGGATGTACGGGAGAGCCACACACCTTGCATGGCTGACCATCAATGAGTGCCTGTGCCAATACGGCGACTCTTTGTTCGAGCTGTTCATTGAGTAGTGCTGTGACCGAACCGCGTGCCTTTTCGAGTGACAAAGAAATATCACTGAGTTCAGCGGCAGCATTCTTTTCGGCACTTGCTAATTGTGCGTCTAGACCTAGGGCTTCGTGTAATTGATCAAGAAGTGCCAACTGATCATTAATTTCGAGAAGCCGTTCGCGGTGAGTACGCAACTTCTCTGAAAGGGTCGGAAGGGTTGCAAGTGACTTACGCAGCTCCTCCAGGGTGCGTGGCAGTTGCGCGAGTTCTATCTGCCACTCCGAAGCGCGGGCTGCGGTGTCAGTGACTTTCGTATCGAGTAATTTGCGCTGCTCGGATCGTGTTTCCGATTGCGACTCCCACTCTGCGAGAGGCTGCAATGCTCCGGCATCTATGGACAGGGACTGGGCGAGAGTCTGTGCTTTGTCAGGATTAACTCCAGAATCAATTGGATCCAGGGCCAGTTCCGCCGCAGTTACTGAAGCACGAGCCTTATCAATGTCAGCAACCACCTCCATGACGTGAGATATGGCGGTGAACTCCTTGTCTACTGGTTCCAATACTGCGCGAGCTGCAGTGAGATCCTGGTCAAGGAGCAGGGCATGTGAGGACAAAGACGCTTCGATGCTGATCAAGGCGGCATTGCGCTGGTCGGGGCTAATATCTGAGTCCCTTAACACTTCACAGTAGGGCTCAAGTTCAGTGCGATTGTGATCGGAGATAAAGACCTCGGCCTTTGTCGCAATAATGTCAAGTGCATTTCGAGCCTGTGTCAAGATTTCTCGACTACGCGTACCCTCTTCTGCGATCACCGTTTGAAGGTCTTGGAAGAACTTGGTTCCTAAGAGGCCACGTAATGCCTCCAGTCTCTCCTTGGGTTTCATGCGGAGAAGGGCAGCAAACTCTCCCTGAGCCAAAACAACCATTTGTCGAAATTGTTGAGCTTGCATATTGAGTAAGCGAGATACATGAACACCAATATCAGTGGCACTCGTCAGCGTTGTTTTCACTGAACCGTCAGCGTTGTATTCGGTAAGGGTCTGTTTCGCAGGTTTGGTGGTGAACCCCTCACCATGGGCCTTAGCCGCTGTATACGCGGGTGAGCGAGTGATTCGGTGTTGTCTCCCTTGTACGGAGAAGTCAAGAATCACTTCGGATTTTTCATTGCCTAGTGCGTGATCACTGCGGATTCGTTCCTTTGATGTGGACTCACCGCTCAAGCCACTAAACAACGCGAACACGATTGCGTCAATGATGGTTGTTTTGCCCGCTCCGGTGGGCCCGTCAATGAGGAACAGACCGGATTCGGATAACTGGGCAAAGTCAATGACCTGCTTGTGGCGAAATGGCCCAATTCCGGTCAGCTCAAGTCGTTGTACTCTCACGATTCCATGACCTTGGAATTCACAGTCTCTATGGCTGACTGGATTAAAGCTCGTTCTGTGTCACTTGCCTGATCATTGGTGACATGAGCGATAAACGCGGTGGCCAATTCCAATGGCGGTGTTGTCTGTGGATCTAGTCGCAAGTGAACTTCGGTAACGGAATCCGCGCCACCGGGTGAGTTCACTTCGGGAGTGAATTCAAGGTGCATGACATGATTGAAGCGCTGGGAAAGTCGCTTCATGGCATTCTCCGGCCTGCGTTGATCGGTAATCTGGCAGCGCACCCAGGAATCAATGTGTTCGTTCAGAGAAGGATCCGTTTCCAGGAACTCGATGGTTCCGCGCAGGGTCACCAGTGGTGCGGGTTGAGGAACAGGTATTACCGTGGTTGTGATCTCGCCACGTGGTGGGATATCGATCAACGTCACACTCTTCACGTGTTTTTCTTCAGAGAACGAATACGGCAAGGGTGAACCGGAATACCGAATCACACCTGAATCACTACTAATTACCTGCGCGCCATGAAGGTGGCCCATGGCGGTGTAGTCCACTCCTGTGAACACCGAAGCAGGAGCATCGCCGATCCCACCAATTTCTAAGTCGCGCTCAGACTCGCTACCTGACCCACCTGTGACAAATGCATGCGACACCACTATGGATCGGACATCAGATTTCAGTTCAAGGTCGGTGCGAATTCTGTTCATGGCATGAGTCAGGACTGCCGTGTGTGATCGCTCTACACCAAACTCAGGAGCGCAAATATCAGGATGTAGGTACGGGATTCCATAAACAACAAGTGTGGTTCCATCTGGTGATGTGATCGTTAGCGGTTGATCAATCGAATCTGTTGTTGACTGAATGTGAACCCCGCTTGATGCGAAGAATGTTCCTCCGTATCCCAAACGAACAGCTGAATCGTGGTTACCTGGAGTGATAAACACCGGACACACCGCACTTAATCCGACCAAGGCTTTCTCGAAAAGAGCCACGGACTCCTGCGGAGGTACGGAACGATCAAAAATATCTCCTGCAATCACGACCAATTCGGTACCAAGATCCGCGGTAGTGTCAATGAGCCATTCCACGAAAGATTCCTGATGGTCGTGCATGTCTTTGGCAAGGAACTTTCGACCCAGATGCCAGTCAGATGTGTGCAGGACTTTCATGAGATAAGGCTAACTCAGAGCTTCACAAAGTGAGATGGATGAAAACAGGGAACTAATCGCACTAAATGCCGTCGCGGGCCATGTCGACAAAGCGCGAATAGTGACCCTGAAAAGCTACCGTGATGTTCGCTGTGGGGCCGTTGCGATGCTTGGCAACAATGAAATCTGCTTCACCCGCACGCGGTGATTCACGTTCATAAAAATCTTCACGGTGAAGAAGTACAACCATGTCTGCATCTTGTTCGAGCGAGTTATGGACGACAACTCCGTCGGCAATAAAGTTATGGGTACCGAACACTTCAGCGTCAAAGACCGGCATTGCACCTTGGTGTTCAATACTGACAATTTCATCCCAGTAGACATCGTTTGTGGCGAGCATTTCGAGATCGTCTGCATGAAGTATTTGGGCCACCCTGCTTAGTCTTTCGCGACTCGGCGCTGAATTAAAAATAGAGCTACCGCAATACTGACTTCCTAATTTCTCTTGGAATTCACGATGTGACGAGCCTTGCTCTGCAATAACTTCTCGCACCCTGTTCCACACTTCACGCGGTACCGTGTCTCCATTGGTGTTCGGCTCAATTGTTTCCAGGATGGCCAACAGTTGATTCCCCAAAAGACCGCGAGCTCCATGGGCATTAATTCGACGAAGGAACACCTTTTGATCGGCTGATCCTGAGATGGCAACGTGGTAGCCGTCGCGATACCCCGCTTTTCGCACAACGGAAATGCGGGTATGGATGCCAAAGCGCAATAAGAGTCGGGAGATGTCATCTGCTAGACGTCGACTTGAGGAGGCGTAATGAATGCGCCCACCGCGACGATTCTTGTTAATACTGATGGAGCCATCAGTAGCCCAGAGATGCCGAATAAAGAGGCCGATCTGCTCTTTGGGCAGGGAAAACACCTGATGCGGAATGAATTTCTCGTGGCTGCGCTTTCCAAATAATCCCAATGAATCGAACCACTCTGGCATGGAGCTGGCGACTACGGACTCACTCATGGCAGCGACATTTGCTGGATCAGTGGTGGCGTAACGAATGGGTTGTCTTGGAAGGACAGAGCCATCGCGCAACATGTGTGCCAAAACTATTACTTGGTGGTCTGACCACTGTGTTTCCTGGGATGGCGCTGGTATGTGACGGGTGATCCCGATTCGGGACCCGGAGTCCAATTCACCAAGAGGTTGCCAACCAGAATACGTCAGCATGGGGTGATTGGCTGTTGCCTCAATAACTCGACCACTTGCCGTACGCACTCGATAGACATCTTTTGTTCCCGTGGAGAAAACGTGACTCAGTGAGCCGGGCACGTAACGCAAGGAGTCATCCAATGTCCACACCGGGATATTGCGCTCCCCTGATTCGAAGAGTTCACCCATGGTGACTTCAGCGCCCGTGTCTGCTCGAATGATGCGAGTGGATGAGGGAAGGCAACCAGACTCGCGCAGGTCAGAGAGCATGGGTCGTTTGTCCTGGCGCTGCTCTGGGCCACGGTTGAGCTGCGATATTGCAATAACCGGAACCTCAAGTTCCTTCGCAAGCAACTTTAAGGAGCGAGAGAAATCAGAAACTTCTTGCTGTCGAGACTCAACGCGCTTACCACTTGTCATGAGCTGCAGGTAATCAACAACAACGAGCTTGAGATTATGGCGTTGCTTCAACCGTCGACACTTTGCACGGATTTCCATCAGGGTCATGTTGGGTGAGTCGTCGATAAAGAGTGGGGCTTCGCTGACAACGCCCATCTTGTTAGCAAGTTTTGCCCAATCAGATTCGGTCATTTGACCCGAACGCATGTGTTGCAATGACACTTGAGCTTCGGCGGAAAGCAGACGCATGACAATTTCATTGCGTGACATTTCGAGAGAGAAGATGACACTGGTAATGCCATGCTTGATTGAAGCATTACGACAAATATCTAGACCGAGGGTGGAGTTATGGGTGGGAATCATGCTGGAGCCAGCAAGATACATATGCGATGCATTATCAACTTCAATGCACTTCACTGGAACACTGGGAACCGCCTCAACTTTTGTGATGAAACGGGAGCCGTGGCGTGCTGCTGACTTTCCGCGCATGCGCTCTTTTACCAACATGCTTTTGCGCTCAAGTCTAAAAACGGAATCATGGGTGGTGAAGTTCAGGTTAAACGCAACGGATGAACTCGGTGTGCGACCCTGAACTGACTTTTTACTCACCGACACTCGGTAGCCCAGACTGGTAATGAGTTCGCGAACTTGCATTGCCAACGTCTCAGACGTACTCGTGAACTGAATGTTTCCAGTGGAAGTCACGGTTCCGTCAGTGTCAAGGAGCCCGGCCAAGAGTGCCCTGCGCTGACGCTCTGATGCTCGCAGATATGAAAGCGGGATGTGCTTATTCCCGAGCACGCCCAACTTCCTCAGCAGTGCCTGGACGGATCCGTGATCTTCGTGACAAGCTTGACAACGGATGAATCCGGTTCGGGGACCCCCACAATCGGGGCACGTGGTGGGAGGCACGGGTTGAGCAATCATTTTGAGTTTTCCGCCACATGACTGTCCGCAGGTCCTCACCCAGGGCAATACCGGCAGGTATTCGACACCACACACCATGCAATTACGCGAGGCAACCGGTTCGCGTGCTGGGAGTCGGATTCCAAATCGCAGACCGCCTAGGTCAGGACAGACGTAGCCGTCTGCCTCAACGTTCATGACAATCTCCGAATCAGCGCTGGTGAAGTGAGCAGCCGCAGTGGTGCCGTCTCCTAGCCATACACCAAGTGTGTAGGGAGCTATGAGTAACTCCTGTTGGGGAAGATCAAGGGGAAGTGAATTCGTGACGCTGTGGTTCAAACGAGAATCAGCAGTCTCACACCTGATTGAATTCGCAATCTCCAGAGTTGTAGAGATTGCCGGATATTTTCCGCCGCGCCGACGCGACGAACGAGTGTGGGTGAGCCATTCGTGTTCCGCATCCGCCACGATGCTCGAGCCATCGCTGAAATGGACTCGGAAGCACGGACGGTCCTGCCAAGTTTCACTGATTGCACGAACTCGAGTTGGTTTCCCATTGTCGCCGAATACCCAATCGCCAGGCACCAGGTCTCCTTGAGTGGTCCAACCAGTTGGAGTGGGGATCGGAGTGTCTAACGCCAGAGCTTTCCCAAGCGCGGGACGTGCAGCAAGGATCACCAATTGACCTGCATGCAAACCATTGGTGAGCGAATCTAGTTCTGCAAAGCCCGTGGGCACACCCACCATTTCACCGTCGCGATTGGAGATCGCTTCAATTTCATTGAGTGTTCCTTGCATGATGTCAGCGAGGGGTGAGTAATCCTCTGAGGTACGGCGCTCGGTGACTTCATATACCTCGGCTTGGGCACGATCGACGACGTCATCTACTTCACCTTGACCGCTGTAACCCATGTGCACAATGCGTGTGCCTGCGGTAACAAGACGGCGCAAAATCGCCTGCTCGCGCACAATGCGCGCGTAATAGTTTGCATTTGCTGCGGTAGGAACCATGGAGACGAGTGTGTGGAGATAACTGGCTCCGCCCACACGAGAGATTTCACCAACTTTGGTGAGTTCCGATGCAACGGTGACAGCGTCTGCGGGTTCACCGCGACCATAGAGATCAAGAATGACGTCATAGAGGGTGGTATGTGATGGTCGATAAAAATCGTCTGCACGAAGTGTCTCGACGACATCAGCGATAGCGTCTTTGCTGAGCAACATGGCACCGAGAACAGATTGCTCTGCAGCAATGTCGTTGGGTGGGGTTCGGTCGGCAGATTCGCGGGGTTCATCGGGTAGGGGCAATTCAGTAACGCTCACGAGTCAGTTCACCCCTTCCATGACTGTTGGACATTTTTCCTGCATCACTTAGTAAACACCGAGGGTCTGACGTTAGAGACACAACGATCCCGTGTCTATTCACCCTGTGCGCGAAACTGTGCACCCATTGAGCACTACCTGTGCCAAGTGTGTGGACAACCTGTGCATCGTCCATATTTATTTCTCAATTTCGGATATTTTGTGAGGTAGAAACGCCCCACAGCCTGTGGATAAAAAATAATTCACGGAGTTAGAGTTCCCCCTATGGTCAATCCCAGCCCCTACCGAATTACCACCGTATGTTTGGGCAATATCTGCCGATCCCCCATGGCTGAGGTTGTGCTCCGTGAACGGATTCGACAGTCGGGGTTTGCCGATCTGGTGCAGGTGGATTCCGCGGGCACAGGCGATTGGCACATCGGGTATCCCGCCGATGAGCGCGCCCAGGGAGAACTTGCCCGAAGTGGTTATGCGCCTGCAACCGGACACAAGGCGCGGCAAATCAACTACACCTGGATGTCTGATGTGGATTTGATTGTGGCAATGGACTCGAGCAATTACACGAATGTTCAGGCAATTATTGATCAATCGGGCCATGTACCTGAATTGATGATGTTCCGTTCATTCGACCCTGAACTCGCCCACCTTGATGCCCCGCACCCGGAACTCGATGTTCCCGACCCCTACTACGGAACCGGCGATGGCTTCACCATTGTCCTGAACATGATCGAGCGGGCAACCGATGGATTAATTTCCCAGTTGCCCGCTCGATTAGATCAGCGCACTAATTCATAACGTGAATTAGCTAGGGCGAAGCACTTCACCGTCATTAGACAAGCGACGGTAGGCAAGTGCATCGGCAAGGTAGGTAAAGGTCGCGACGAATACATTGATCAATAGTGCGAGTATCACACCAATGATGAGAAGGATCGCCGTGAGTGCACCTGCACCTGAATCACCCGCTGCCACACCAAAAATAGTTTGGATGACGAAGCTCACAACAACGAGTGCGGCGGTTGCGCCGAAGAGAACAATACGCAAGCCAATGTAGCGCCAGAACGCAGTGGTGATGAGCTCCCAGCTACGCGCCAAAGCTGCAAAACCGGTCATGCCAGAGTTTCCGATCAACGCAAAGGGGAACAGCGCGAACATGAATGCGAAGATCAAACCTGGAATGATCAAGGCAAACAAACCTGTGACCACAATTCCGATATACACCGCACCTGCAACCAAGAACCACCAGAAGCGATCAGAGCGGAACAGGACACCCACACTTGGTTTCGCACCCTCACTTGCGTTATACGCATTGCGCAAAATACCGAGGAACGTGTAGAAGAAGCCAAGGATACCGATCAAAATCACAATCGCGCCGAGTGCCGGTATTGCGACTGCTGCTGCAATACCGATGGCGACGATAATGCCGGGTACGAGGACTGCGACAACGGTCACCAGAAGCCAATTCCAGTAATGACTTTTGGTCAAACTCCATGCTTCGTCGAGAATCTCGGCGA
>CAZVLV010000023.1:0-12379 GCA_964628015.1 uncultured Aquiluna sp.
AACCGGTTGAATCTAGCCCTCACTCTCAAAATGGGTGGCAATCTTTTGCTCCTGGACGAACCCACCAACGACCTTGATGTGGAAACACTTGGTTCTTTAGAGAAAGCACTGCTGGACTTCCCCGGGTGTGCGGTGATTACATCCCATGACAGGTGGTTCCTTGATCGCATTGCGACGCACATTCTTGCCTATGAAGGTGATTCACAGTGGTTCTGGTTCGAAGGAAACTTTGAATCATACGAAAAGAACAAGATTGAACGTTTAGGTGAAGAAGCTGCACGGCCTCACCGTGCCACATATCGCAAGCTCACTCGAGATTAGAGGAAATAGTGACTGTTCTCGTCACCCATGTGGAGCGAAGATTCAAAGATCTCGATCCATTGGGCCATGTCAATAATGTTGTATACTTGGATTACTTGCAGGAGGCTCGCTTACGGGCGTTGCGTCAAGTGGGGTATCGAGAAATCGAAAACTTCACTCAGGTAATGGCACATCAGTCCATTGACTATCGCCAGCCAATCTTCTATTCGACTGAACCATTGATTATTGAAGTGTGGATCAGTGCCGTGGGCAACAGTTCCTATCGCATGAAATATCGAATTTTGAATGACAATGGCGAAGTTGCCGCAGAGGCGGAAAGCGTCATGGTGTGTTTTGATAACGGCAAAGCGGTACCCATACCGAGTGGATTGCGCGCGGCGCTTGAGGCGATCGCGGAACTGGAGTAGTTAGTGCAGATCACTTTAGGCGCACCCGAGCGCAGTACTCTCATTCGGTTATTGGAGAAACAGGTTGATTGGCGTCCCTCCCTTCCCGTCAGGGTTGTCACATCCAAATCGGCGGTGGGTATCTACTCGGCACTTCCATTAGACGTACACGTATTCATTGCCATGCCCGCAGTTATCCCGGAGGGCAAATCATTTGATCGCATTGTGTTCGCGGAGTCATTAATCGCAGTGCTCTCCGCACCGCAGGAATCGGTCAAAGCCGATATCGACCTCAGTGTCCTTAGCCCGGTGGAATCGCTAGCGGGAACATCGCTCGTGGAAATGCCTCCCACTGATGGCTGGCAGATTCCCATCACCGCACTGGCCAGTGACATTATTCCAATCGTCAACGAGGCATCGGTGGAATTCGAGCGCCGCAGCCAAGGATTAGGTGAGCGTGGGAAATCCGAATTAGCCGATGAAATCTGGGAGCGCCCCGCGTGGGCTGGACTGCCCATTCGGGTTCTGCACGCGGCAACTCGCCTTCACATTCTGTGGAATGAACCCATCAAGGTCTCTGCGGCCACCTGTGGTCCCTGGAAAAGACTCAGCACACCACGTGGCCAGGTGTTCGCCTACGCCACAGGTCCAGCTGCTCGCACTGGTTTACGAATTGTGACCTAGGCGCGTAACCACACAGCGGTTTCCGGACCAACCACAATGTGCTCGCCCTCGCCAGAGTCAACAATCGCGACTTCCGGGCCTGATGCCTGAAGCAACTCACTGCCAAAATGCACGGGAAGTGCAATGTTGTGATCAGTGGTATTGAGCACACAGGTGAGCGGAAGTTCGGCATGTGGTCGTGAGTACACCAACACGCCATCAGGACGTGAAAGTTCCTGCATGCGCCATTCGAGCTCACCATCGCCGGTAGAAGGTTCGATCCGCCGGCGAGCCAAAGTGTTCCGATAGAAATTCAATGTGGTGTCATCGGACTCTTGGGCCTGCACACTCAGTTGTGCCCATTCATCCGGTTGCGGTAACCATGACTGCTCACCCGGCCCAAACCCATAAGACGGGATATCGCCGGACCACGGGATGGGCACTCTGCAACCATCGCGCCCGATGTCGGTGCCATTGCTGCGGAACCACACCGGATCTTGTCGGGCATCTCCAGGTAGATCGAGTACCTCAGGAAGGCCGAGTTCCTCGCCTTGGTAGAGATAGGTGGAGCCGGGTAGGCCAAGGGTGAACAGCGTCGCGGCTCGGGCGCGCGCCAGACCGCGATCGGCATTATCAGGTGTGGGCGGTGTAGTCGGGTGCTCGGATTGCCCGGGCGCCAATCGAGTGGCATGACGAACAATGTCGTGATTAGACAGCACCCAGGTGGGAGGGGCACCGACTTTCTTGTGGTTGAAAAGGGTTGCATCAATGGACTCCTTCAACTTTGCTGCGTCAAAACCGGCACGCAGGTAATCGAAGTTGAAGGACGTGTGAAGTTCATCGGGGCGTTGATACAGCGCTAGCCGCTCGGGAGATGGAGCCCATGTCTCGCCGCAGAAAACGCGAGGAGGGTCGTAGCTGTCAGCAAGCACTCGCCAATCGCGATAAATGGCATGCACGCCATCTTGGTCCCAGAAAGGACTCAGGATTGGTTCGCCAAGTAATTCACGCTCCTTGATAGTCGAGTAATCAATATCGGGGAATGTGGGGTCCTTGATCATTCCGTGCGCGACATCAATCCGGAATCCGTCAATTCCAAGGTCAAACCAGAATCGCAAAATATCCAAAAACTCCGATCGGACTTCAGGGTTCTCCCAGTTGAGGTCTGGTTGCGATGAATCAAAAATATGCAAGTACCAGTACTTGGTCCGTTCACCGTTGGCTAAAACCAGAGGAGACCAGGCTGGGCCGTGGAAAACACTCTCCCAGTTAGTTGGTGGGAGTTCATGGTTCTCGCCCTTACCTTCCTTAATCACGTAGCGATTCCAGGCGGGGGATCCAGGCTCTGAGTGCAAGACCTCCTGAAACCAAGCATGCTCACTGCTGGTGTGATTGGGAACAATGTCCATGAAAACTTTCATGTCGCGAGCATGTGCCGCGTTAATCAATTGCTCCACATCAGCGACCGTGCCCAGTCGCGTGTCCACCGATCGATAGTCAGCAACATCGTATCCGCCATCGAGCAAAGGTGATTGATAAAAGGGAGAAATCCAGATGGCATCGACTCCCAGGTTGTGAAGGTAGTCGATTCGGCTCAGAATGCCAGGGATATCGCCGAGGCCATCGCCATCTGAGTCCGCAAATGATCGCGGGTAAACCTGATAAATAACAGCATCACGCCACCACGCATTTGAGCCACTGGGCACGGCTAGACCTCCGTCACGGGAATCTCGGTTGGATTTTCTGGTGAGTCGTCTGGAACATTTTGCATGCCGTAGGCGGCAGCCACCAGATACTTCCATAACTCGGCCTCGAGTTCAGCAGGCATCCCCTGTTCTTGAACCGCGGCAGCCATGAGGAGCAGCCAGTGATTGCGGGCCTCAGTATCAATGTGAAATCCGGCATGACGCATGCGCAACTTCGGGTGACCGCGCTCCTCGCTATATGTCGTGGGTCCGCCCCAATACTGTTCAAGAAATGATCGAAGCCGCCACTCTGCACCCGCATAGTCATCCTCGGGATACATGGGACCCAAGATCGGGTCGTGTGGAACTTTCTCGTAGAAGCTGTGCACTAATTTCTCAAAGAACTCGTGTCCACCAAATAATTCATATGGTGTTGGTTCAGTGGATTTTTCGGTCACCCTCTGATTCTGTCTGATGGAGATCAGGAAGTGATCGCCGGTCTCGATTCGGCTCGTTCCACAATATGGCGAGCCATGGGTGGGAATACGAATGCATGGAAGGGTGCAACTGACCACCAATACGCATGTCCGGCTAAACCCTTGGGCCAGTAGACGGCTCGCTGAATCAAAGTGGATCCGCCTGATTCGCGTGGTTCAACGGTGAATTCCAGCCACGCCCTCCCTGGCATCTTCATCTCAGCCCGAAGGCGCAAAAGGTGTGGCACTACCCGCTCTTCCACTCTCCAGAAATCGACGGCTTCACCGACCATCAACACATTTGGATCACGCCTTCCGCGTCGCAGTCCCACTCCGCCGAATACGCGGTCAATCAGTCCGCGAATCTCCCACAGGAAGTTGGCGGAGTACCAGCCGTTATGACCACCGATGCAGTCAACGGCCGCCCACAACTGCTCGGGACTAGCGGTGGAATGGAGGACTCGCTTATCTTCATACAAGGTCCCGCCAGCCCATTGCGGGTCACTGGGCAAGGGTTCGCTGGGTGCACCGGGAGTGCTCGCACTCGACCATCGGGTAGCAACTTCGGCATCGCGGATGCGAGTCAAAGCCAGTCCCACAGCATCGTCAAAGGTGATCAAGCCATCGGGTGGATCAGGAATGTATTGCTTGATATCGCTTTCACCACACACGGCCGGGTGCTTGAGTGATTGCACCAAAGGTCGTGCAATGGCGCGGGGCACGGGTGTCACCAGACCTACCCAATGACTCGAAAGTTGTGGTGACAGCAAATTGATAGGGAGAATCAATCGTGCAGGCAAGCCGGCAACTTTGGCATAGCGCTGCATCATGTTTTGATAGGTAAGAACGTCGGGGCCACCAATATCGAATGCGCGGCTGACATTGTCGGGGAGTTGTGCAGCCAGAACCAGGTACCGCAAGACATCGCGCACCGCTATCGGCTGTGTCTTGGTGCGAACCCACCGTGGAGTGATCATGGCTGGCAGGCGTTCGGTGAGGTAACGCAGCATTTCAAAGGATGCCGAACCAGATCCAATGATTACTGCGGCGCGTAATTCAATGGTGGGGATACCTGAATCGTGCAGAATCCGCCCCACATCTACGCGGGATCGCATGTGAGGGGACATCTTGTCCGTTGGAATATTGGGTGCAAGACCACCTAAGTAGACAATGCGAGCGATATTCGCTTCCTTGGCACATGTGGCAAAGTTCTCTGCAATGCGCCGCTCCTCTCGTTCGAGATGGTGACCCTCTTGCAAGGAATGCAGCAGGTAATAGGCAACGGTGACATCCTGCATTGCAGCGAGAAGTGACTCGTGGTCACCTGCATCGCCAGGGGCGACTTCAATGTGATCGGCCCACGGGAAATCGCGAAGCCGTTCTGGGTGGCGGGCCAGTACCCGAACGCGCACACCTTCTTTGAGAAGTTGCGCCACCAGACGCCCACCCACGTAACCGGTGGCACCCGTGACCAGGTAGATCGGGGGATCGGCCTTGTCAGGGCCTGCTAAACCCGCATCGGTTCCGCTCACTGATTGCGCCATGCCTCCATCTTCCCTTGAAGACAACGAGTTGGCGCGTTGGAGTGGGCAAACTCCGTTGTCTAGCTCGCAGAGTCAAGTCCCGTCCACTTTGACATGAAGGCCAGGGTGTCGGAACTTTCATCCACCGACTTATTCAATGAACGTGCCCCATGCCCCACATTCCCTTCCGTGCGCACCAGAACTGGGCGTGAACCGGACGTGGCGCGTTGAACCGCGGCTGCCATTTTGCGGCCATGCATGGGGTCGGTTCGGGTGTCGTTATCAAATATGGCAAACATGGTTGCCGGGTAATCCGTGGATTCCTTGACCCGGTGATACGGCGAATACGCGTACAGCCAGTTGAATTGTTCGGGATCAGAAGGATCCCCATACTCAACGGTCCACGTAGGTCCTAGTTCACTTTCCACATAACGGATCATGTCCAGTAATGGGGCAACACACACCACAGCGTTAAATAGATCTGGACGTTGAGTCATGGCAGCTCCAACGAGAAGTCCGCCATTTGATCCACCGTAGATTCCGAGTTTCTCCGATGTTGTCCAACCCTTGTCGATAAGGAATTCAGCAGCAGAATGGAAGTCATCAAAAACATTTTGCTTATGTGCCAACATTCCCGCCCGATGCCAGTCCTCGCCTTCTTCGCCACCGCCACGAAGATTTGCAATCGCCCACACGCCACCAGCCTCGACCCACGCCAAAATTGATGCGCTGTATCCCGGCTGCAAGGGAATACCAAAGCCTCCATAGCCATACAAAATGGTGGATCGCGGCTTATCTGGCTCTTCCGTGGGGGAAATGACAAACATGCGCACTTCTGTTCCATCAGCAGATGTGTACGTGACCTGTTGGGAGTACACGCGTGGGGCTTGGACGCTACCTGGAGGTTGTGCAAAGAGTGTGAGTTCTTTGGTGCTCGCATTAAATTCATAAATCTGTGGAACGGTGGTGTGGTCCGTGTACACGATCCAACAGATCGGTCCGCCATCCACATGTTCAACAGGACCACCAACAGTGCCCGCGCCAGGAAGGTCTACCGAATAGAGGAATGAACCATCGATGGCATTGTGGACAGACATCTCGGCGACGCCATGGCGATTCTTGACCACCAGTAATTGATCCTGCGGTAATTGATCACCGTCGAGGAGGGTGACGGATTCAAGTACGGCACTTGGGTCCTCAGGAATCAAGGTCTTCCATGATCGTGGGTTCCATTGGCCCAATTCGGTGACAAGAACTGTTCCGCGTGGCGCATTCAGATCAGTAAAAATATATGCCCGACTATCGCGGCCAAAGGAAATTGAGGTTTGGGCATCGGTGTCCCCTTGAACAAGTTCCAAGAGTGGCGACCCTGCGTCTGACTTGGTGAGATCAGCAATCCACAGGTCATTGCGTGGTTCAGTTCCCTCCGATGCTGAAATCTCCAACCAGCGACCATCGCGAGAAACGGATACTCCGTAATAGTTAGTCATATTCATTCCAGCGCCAAAAACAAGTTCATCAGTATTTGGATCAGAACCTAGGCGATGCAAATACACCCTCCGATGAAACTGTTGTTCACTTGCGGGGAGCAACTCTGGCGAAATGCGACGTACATAGTAAAAAGCTGATCCGCCTTTTAGCCATGCGATCGGAGAGAATCTGCACCGGTCAATAGGTCCTTCGAGAACCTCGCCCGTGTCGACCCGCATGACGTAAATGGAAGACTCTTCGTCGCCACCTACAGATAGTTGATACGCAAGTAGATCGCCCTCTTTTGATGGCTGCCAACTGTCAAGGGTTGTTAACCCCTCGGGGTCCAAGGCCATGGGATCAATGAGGACCCGCTCTGATGAAGGCGCGTTGTGATCATCGAGGGTGTCGCGCACATACAGCACCGCGAATTGCTGCCCCGGCATTCGCTTGGTGTAAAAAGTGCGATCACCTCGAATATATGGAGGGGAGATGGCCCCGGATCCCATCAAAGTGGCAATTCGTTCGCTGAATTCTTCTTTCGTGACCCAGCTCTCTCGTTCCGATTGCATCAAATCGTTTTGGGCGGCTAGCCATTCAATGGTGCGGGAATCTTCCGGATCTTCGAGGTAGCGGAAGGGGTCGGGGACAGAAATCCCGTGGTATTCGTCAACGACACCTGAATCGGGCAATTCTGGGTAAGCGGGATCAGGGAGATTCATGTACACACCGTACGCGTAGATCCGATCTACGCTAATTGGGCTGGTGACATTAGGCTGTGGGGCGTGACAGCATCTGAAGCCCTCTTAATTTTCGTTGGCATCCCAGTGGTCTTAGCTGTGGTTATCACGCTGGCCGTTGCAGCACCATCGTGGACCCGCAGTAGCAGGGGTCGAGCGATTGATGAATTCGATGCTGCCACTGGAACGGACTCCGTCTTCATTATCAGCGACTCAGCGGCACCGAATCCTTCGCTATTGCCCAAGGAGATTTCTGCCGAGGCAAAGTCCCTTGTTGCTGGAGGTGCCCATGCATCTTGGTAGTGCGGCACGCAATGACATTAAGAAATCAGTCGCCCTTGCTCGCGAGATCTCAGGTTTGGCATTCGGGGTCTATGTTGGCGATTTACCACTGGGACGTGATTCAGCCACGGCATGGCATGCGCAAATGCCAAGTCCAGAGTCGGCGGTTCTGATTGCGCTGGATCCAGATGCGCGCTCCATTGACATTGTCACGGGCACTGATGCGCACGTTGTGTTGAACAACAGGTCCTGTGAGTTTGCCCTCTTGGCATTTCAATCCTGCGCGGCAGCAGGAGACATTGTTGGTGGAATACGAGAAGCACTCATTGTTTTGGCCGAACATGCGCGGCAACCCAAGGTGTATCACCTTGACGAACCTGCTTAGTTGTACACCTGCTTAATCATCCCTGTGACGTGAACTGCTAGTTCGCGTCCTTTGCTTGAGCGCGCAAAGCTCTTTCCACGCCATCGCGGGCCTCTGTGATTAATCGAATCATTGTGGGCCGGGCAGCGACAGCGGGATCGGTGTGCACCGTCAGGAACTCATTGGTCTTTGTGACTAATTCAGGGGAGGGCACGAAAACCGGATACAAACCGGAAGTGATGTCCTGAGCCATTTCCGTTGTCTGCTTCTCCCAGATGGCAGGAATTTCATCGAAATAACGATTAACAAATGAGCGCATCAGTTCAGGTTGGTCGGGGTCTTGGAATCCGCCAATTGTTGCTTCGATGATGGTGTTGGGAAGTTCGGTGTTGGTGAAAACAGAGTCCCATGCCTCTTCTTTAGCTTCGCGGGTTGGGCGAGATGCTCGCGCGACAGTGGCTTGGCGTACACCTGTTGCCGTGTTGTCACGACTTAATTCCGCATCAATATCTGAGTCACCTTTCACGCCAGCGGCCACCAGGGTGTGCAGCATGGTCCATCGAAGGTCCGTATCAACCGTGAGACCAACCCACACCTGTGTGCCCTCGAAGAGATCGTTGACTGTTTGCAATTGTGCATTCGTTGTTGCGTTTGCAATGAATGCTTTGGTAAAGGCGAGTTGATGGTCGCTCCCTGCAGGGGCCCGATTCGCGAAGCCCTCGCAAGCATGAGCCAGTCTGATCTTGTACTCCTCGCGATGTTTCGGAGCGGCAAATTGGTCCAGGGCCATGGTGAGTTGTCGGAGCACTCCAGATGTCACACCCACATCCGATTCACTTTCAATTCCGGAAAGGACGAGTGAAAGAAAATCGCCGGTGCTGACTTCGGCATCGCGGGTCATGTCCCAGGCTGCGCTCCATATCACCGCACGGGCGAGGGAATCAGAAATTCCACCCAAATGATTTGTAGCAGTATCCCAAGATTTCTTGTCGAGACGAACTTTCGCAAAAGTGAGATCGGAGTCATTGACGAGAAGCAGGTCTGGCTGCTTGTGCCCGACCAACTCTGGAACTTCTGTTAACTCGCCTGTGACATCGATAGTGATTAGATCGCGACGAACCAGTTGGTCACCGTCTAGGTCATAGAGCCCTAGACCAACTCGATGGGACCGGAGTGTGGAAGCAACTCCTTCCGGTGATCGTGGTGGCTCCTGCTCGATGGCAACTCGGGTGTACATGCCATTGGCATCGGCTTCTACGATCGGACGAAGAAGATTGACCCCACTGGTTTGTAGCCATTGACGTGTCCAATCAGAGAGGTCTCTGCCACTAGCCGCCTCGAGCTCCGTCAACAGGTCACTTAGTTGGGTGTTTCCCCAAGCGTGTTTGTTGAAGTAAACCTCGATACCAGACATGAATTCAGGTTCGCCAACCCACGCAACCAACTGACGTAAAGCAGATGCACCTTTTGCATAAGTGATTCCGTCGAAGTTCACTCGAACTGCATCAAGGTCGACCATGTCGGCGGCGATGGGGTGAGTGGAAGGTAATTGATCTTGGCGATAGGCCCACGCCTTGCGCAAATTTGCGAATGTTGTCCATGCGTCGTTGTAGCGCGTGGCATGAACATTGGCATGGTGCGCCGCCCATTCAGCAAATGATTCATTTAGCCAGAGGTCATCCCACCAGGTCATGGTGACCAAGTTGCCAAACCACATATGGGCTAATTCATGAAGAATTGTGTTTGCTCGTTGTTCGTATGCTGCAATCGTGACTCGACTGCGGAAAACTAGATCTTCAAGGAAAGTGACGCATCCAGCATTCTCCATGGCGCCAGCATTGAATTCAGGGACAAAAAGCTGGTCGTATTTGGCGAATGGATAACCGACTTTGAATTGATCCTCAAAAAAAGCGAATCCCTGTTTGGTGACTTCAAATATTTCATCGGAGTCCAGATACTCAGAAAGTGATTGACGGCAGTACAAACCCAATGGGTACGTGCCAAATGGTCCTGAGTATTCATCTCGCACTTCGAAATACGGGCCCGCAACGAGAGCGGTGATGTATGTGGAAATTGTGGGTGTTGGTTCAAAGGTCCATGTCTTTGTGGAACCTGATTCGACCACATGTGCCATGGGAGAGTTGCTAATTACCTTCCAGTGTGCAGGAGCCGTCACGGTCAGGGCAAATGTTGCCTTGAGATCAGGTTGTTCAAAACAGGCGTACATTCGACGGGCGTCAGCGGACTCAAACTGCGTATATAAATACGTCTCGTTATCAACGGGGTCCACAAAACGGTGAAGACCTTCTCCTGTGTTCATGAACTTGCCGTGCGCAACTATGCGAACGGTGTTCATAGATTCGAGTTCGGGTAAGTGAATTCTGGCGCCGTGAACCACGGCGGCAAGGTCGAGGGCAACGCCGTTGAGAGTCACTGAAACAACTTCAGGTGCAATGAGATCGATCCACGTGGAAGTTCCAGGAGAAGAGCACGCGAATACCGCAGTTGTGTCGGTGAGGAAAGTGGGTCCGGTTGAGGTGACATCGAGCGTGACTTCATAGGAAGTGACTGAGATCAACTGTGAACGTCGGGTCGCTTCATCTCGGGTGATGTTCTCGGAGCGTGAATCTCGTGTATCGGTCGCGTGGGTGTCGGTCATGTCCAAATCCTTGCATGGAGTGACGTTGGCCGCCGCCGAGCCTGCGCAACGAGCGCCACCATGCCAATATTGGGCTATGGCAACTCCGGTGGAATTTTGGTTTGACCCTTTGTGCCCATGGGCGTGGATCACTTCGCGGTGGGTAAATGAGGTAGAGAAACTCAGGGATATTGATGTGACGTGGAGCGTCATGTCGCTTGCCGTGCTTAATGACGGCAAAGATCTACCCGAGGAGTACCAAGAACTCATGAAATCGGCATGGGGACCGGTGCGTGTTTGTATTGCGGCGGAAATCACTCACGGTAAAGAGGTTCTCGGGCCGCTCTACACCGCATTAGGCACGCGAATTCACCGTGAAGGCCGAAAGGATTTCGCGCGTATCATTTCCGAGTCACTTGCTGAAGCAGATCTACCCGCAGAACTAGCGCAGGCTGCCGATTCCACTGAATACGATCCACAACTGCGCACCAGCCACGAACGAGGGATTGCGCTGGTAGGAAGTGATGTCGGGACCCCTGTGATTGCCGTGCCCGGACCTCAAGGAGATCCGGTCGCATTTTTTGGGCCCGTTGTAACGCCAATGCCCTTGGGTCAAGATGCCGCAACCTTGTGGGACGGTGCCCTAATGGTGGCTTCCATTCCAGGTTTTTATGAACTCAAGCGGACCCGAGATGCAGAGCCATCCTTTGACTAGTCGAATGCACACCGCGGGAAATTCTGTCTGCATTTTTGACGGCGACTGCGGCATCTGTCACAAGTCTGTGACATTGGCTCAGCGTCTTGGTTCAACATGTGCATTCATTCCATTCCAACGTTCAGATGAGTTGCCCACAGGTGTCACACGGGAAAGATGCGCTCAGGAAGTTGTGTTTGTCAACGATCACGGTGTCATTTTTGGTGGAGCTGCGGCTGTTGCTCAAGTCCTACGCTCATCCAAGGCGTCCATGCTCGGAAAAGTGATGGATGCCCCATTTATTCTTCCCATTTCCCAGAAGGTGTATCGATTTGTGGCTCGGAACAGATCCCGAATCCCTGTTCGGGGATACTGCAGCACATGAATCCCACCGAAGATGTCCGTGTGACCACGCAAGCATGGCGCGGTTTTGCCAGCGATAACTATGCAGGTGTTCACCCTGAAGTGCTCAAGGCAGTGGTCCGGGTTAATGAAGGACATCAGATTGCCTACGGCGATGACACCATTACCGCTGAACTTCAGGAACGCATGGTGGAGCTATTCGGCACGGAGGTTGCCGTCTACCCGGTCTTTAATGGAACTGGTGCCAATGTCGTGGCTCTCTCCTCGATCATTCGTCAATGGGAAGCCGTGATTTGTACCTCCACCGCGCATGTACACATGGACGAAGGTGGTGCACCGGAGAAAGTCGCGGGAATCAAATTGTGGACCGTTCCCGGTGTGCAGGGGAAACTGACACCAGATCTGATTCGCTCTGCGGCACATGACTTCGGATTTGTGCATTATGCCCAGCCAGGTGCGGTGACCATTGCGCAGTCCACGGAGTTGGGAACCGTGTACACACCTGATGAAGTAAGTGAGATCAGTGATTGTGCCCATGAATTGGGGCTCCGCGTTCACATGGACGGTGCTCGACTTGCAAATGCTGCCGCATCCCTTGACATGCCAGTGAGAGATTTCACCATCAATGCGGGCGTAGACATCCTGTCATTCGGTGGTACAAAAAATGGAATGCTCATGGGAGAAGTTGTCGTTGTGCTCAATCCCGATGTTGTTCATGGAGTTGACTACTTTCGAAAGTCTTTCATGCAACTCAATAGCAAAATGCGTTTTGCG
>CAZVLV010000024.1:0-3979 GCA_964628015.1 uncultured Aquiluna sp.
CACGGCCGTGGATCACGTAGGGGCTCACCGTGCAGGGCGGGAGTTACGGCAGAAGGGGGAGGGTTCGCGCTAGGGTGTGGCGGTGAAAAGCGATCACCCCGAAATTGAGTTTAGGCATGACATCACGGTCGAGCTTGTGCGGTCAAGTGCTAGTGACGCTGATGTTGTTTTCGCGGCGCGGGTTTCGACGGTAGGGGAGCAATCCCTTGAGGATGTTGATGCCGATCCAGAGCGATCGTCAGGTTTAATCAACTATTTAATGCGTGATAGACACGGCAGCCCTTTTGAGCATAACTCGATGACGTTTTTTGTTCATGCCCCGATTTTTGTGTGGCGTGAGCACATGCGACACCGAATTGCGAGTTACAACGAAGAATCAGGCCGCTATCGCGAGCTTCTTCCTGTGTTTTATGTTCCTGATTCTGAGAGGCCAATTGTTCAATCAGGTAAACCCGGTGCCTACGAATTCCATCGGGGGAGCCCAGAACAATACGCACTCGTCGACTCTGCGGTGAGAAACTCATGTAGGGAGGCTTATCAGAGTTACCAGTCAATGCTCAACGCAGGAATCGCGAGGGAAGTGGCTCGCATGGTACTGCCGGTGACCATTTACTCGTCCGCATATGTCACGGTCAATGCACGGTCACTCATGAATTTTCTCTCATTGCGAAGGAAGGTGGACGGATCTCACTTCCCTTCATACCCGCAGCGGGAGATTGAAATGGTAGCTGAGAAATATGAAGAACATTTTGAAAAGTTGATGCCTCTCACTCATGCCGCTTTCGTCACGCACGGTCGAGTTGCTCCCTAGTCTCTCGTCGCAGTTATAGGAGTAGGCTTCTAGGCATGGAAAACCCACTACGCGCAACGCCGTTTGGGGTGATGCTTACCGCCATGATCTCCCCATTCAACCCTGATGGATCCCAAGATCTAGACGGTGCACAGGCGTTGGCTGTTCACCTTGTCGACAATCTCAAGCACGATGGCCTAGTGGTAAATGGAACAACTGGAGAGAGTTCCACCAAAACAGATGCTGAGGACTTAGCGCTTCTGATGGCTGTACTTGAAGCCGTAGGCGACAGAGCAACCGTGATCGCAGGGGTCGGGACAAACGACACCGCTCATTCCATGTCGAGTGCGCGCTCGGCGGCTCGCGCGGGCGCGCATGCACTCATGGCGGCGTCTCCCTACTACAACAGGCCTCCCCAAGCGGGCATAATTGAGCACTTCACCGCTATCGCGGATTCGACTGACTTGCCTCTCATGACTTACGACATTCCTCGGCGCACGGGGGTCGCTATCGAAACTGAAACACTCGTGCGGTTAGCCGAACATCCTCGAATAATCGCCAACAAAGATGCGAAAGGAGACATTGAGGCAAGTCAATGGGCCATGGCCCGAACAGATCTTGCTTGGTACTCAGGCGAGGACTCCTTGAATCTTGCTCTTCTTGCCGTGGGTGCTTCAGGGATGGTGTCGGTTGTGGGGCACCTTGTTGGCGATCGACTTCACGATATGGCTCACTCTTTGTGGGCAGGAGACGTTGCCCGTGCACAGCAACTTAATCAGTCAATGCTTCCCATTTACACGGGAATATTTCGCACGCAGGGAGTTATCTTGACCAAGGCCGCCCTGAGATTACAAGGACTTCCCAGTGGTCCAGTGCGGTTACCCCTAGTAAATGCGACTGACGCTGAAGTGGATCAACTGATGAAAGATCTCACTGAAGGCGGGGTCTCGTTAACACATGACCACCATTAATTTTCAGGAACTCCCGCAAGCACCGTCACCGGATCCCGGTACGTTGCGGATACTTCCATTGGGAGGCATTGGGGAAATCGGGCGCAACATGACCGTGTTCGAATTCGATAGCAAGCTCCTCATTGTGGATTGCGGCGTACTTTTCCCCGAGGAATCTCACCCCGGAGTGGACCTGATTTTGCCGGATTTCGGACCCATTCTTGACCGCCTAGATTCAGTTCTTGCGATCGTGCTCACACACGGCCACGAGGATCACATTGGAGCCGTTCCCTACCTACTCAGACACAAACCAGATATTCCCATTATTGGATCCCAACTCACATTGGCTTTTGTGCAAGCAAAACTCAAGGAACACCGAATCACTCCTTACACCCTTGCTGTGACTGACAGAGCGATTGAGAGTGTCGGTCCCTTTGACATTGAGTTTCTGGCTGTGAACCACTCGATCCCGGACGCGATGGCCTTAGCAATCACAACACCTGCAGGTCGTGTTCTGCACACAGGTGACTTCAAGATGGATCAACTGCCGCTCGACGGGAGGCTCACTGACCTCAATGGTTTCGCACGACTCGGTGATTCCGGCGTCGACATCTTGATGATTGATAGCACCAATGCGGAGGTTCCTGGATTTGTTCCCAGTGAAAGAGAGATTGTTCCAGTTCTTGATCGGGTATTCACACGGGCTTCGGGGCGGGTGATCGTGGCATCTTTTGCTTCACACGTGCATCGAATTCAGCAAATTATTGATACCGCAGTCGAGCATGATCGCAAAGTTGCGTTTGTGGGTCGCTCCATGGTTCGCAATATGACGGTTGCCCGAGACCTCGGTTACCTAACTATTCCTGGAAATACTTTGATTTCCCTGGATGAACTTGCGCAATTACCTGATAATCGTGCCGTTCTGATTTGTACTGGGTCACAAGGTGAACCAATGGCCGTCCTATCAAGGATTGCCCATCGCAACCATGAAATTTCTGTCGGACCCGATGACACCATTGTCCTCGCTTCATCCCTTATTCCTGGCAATGAGAATGCTGTGAATCGAGTCATTAATGGGCTTACAAAACTGGGTGCCCAAGTTGTACACAAGTCGAATGCACTCGTGCATGTGTCGGGGCATGCTGCCGCGGGTGAGTTGCGTTATGTCATGAACATCGTGAAGCCTCGTTACGTTATGCCCATTCATGGCGAGTGGCGTCACTTGGCAGCTAACGCGGCAATCGCTGAGAGTGTTGGCATAGCCGCTGACCATATCCTCGTGACAGCCGATGGTGTATCCGTTGATCTCACACATGGGCAGGCGCGGATTTCGGGCTACACGCCACTTCGAGAGGTGTATGTCGACGGCGCCAGCGTCGGTAGCGTTGATGAAAACCTACTGAAAGACCGCAGGATCTTAGGCGAAGAGGGGTTCATCTCGATATTTGCCGCGGTCAACCTCGTGAACTGTGAGGTTGTGGTGGGTCCGGAAATCCATGAGAGGGGAGTTGGTCAAGCACCCGACCATCATGAAATTGTGGAAAGGGTGCGTGAGGCACTGATCGAGGCCATGAAAGATGGAGTCGACGACCTTCATGAACTGTCCCAGAAAGCTCGCAAGGTCGTGGGTAAATGGGTGGGAACTACCCACCGCCGCAAGCCCATGATTGTTCCCGTCATTATTCAGGTGTGACACGCGGGACAGGTGTGACTGCTGGGATTTTCCAGAATTCTCGGTACCCTCACATGTATGGCGTCCCGTACGTCCACGAAGTCACGTGGATCTTCCCCCGGAACAGCCCGCTCCAGCACATCAAGGGCGGGCTCACACAAGAGTAGCGGCCGAAAGTTTGGTGCTCCTAAGTCCGCGCCCAAGCGTCCCGTAAGCCCTCGCACTGCGGCGCGCCCAGGACCTGTCCCTCGGGCCATCTCCTCGATTGCCCGAGCGGTGGGCCGAGTCTGGGTGGCGATCGCACATATGGTCGGATCAATCGCTCGAAGTGTGGGATCTGGCACAAAAGAGCTCGATCCGACCCTACGACGCGATGGATGGGGCTTAGCCCTTATTGCAGCATCGGTGATCGTCATGGCTGCCACCTGGTTCGGTGTTGATGGCTGGTTTGTCTCCTGGACCGGAATGATTTCCATATCTCTATTGGGTGCACTGGCATGGTTGATCCCCATTTTGCTGCTCGCCTTGGCGTGGAGGTTCTTGCGCCATCCAGATCAGAATGCGACA
>CAZVLV010000024.1:3989-12301 GCA_964628015.1 uncultured Aquiluna sp.
GGGCGATTGGTTATCGGTGTCTTCGCCGTTCTCGTGGGAATCGTTGGATTGTGGCACCTGATTCAGGGCGCCGTTGGTCCCAGTGACGGTGCGGAGGCCATGAATAGTGCGGGTGGTGTCATCGGATGGATTGTGACTTCGCCGGTGGTGGCTGCATTAGGCGCCATCGTGAGCGCCATCCTTCTCGTGCTCTTGACCTTTTTTGGGACCCTTGTCCTCACAGGAACAACTATCAACCGTGTCAGAGAAGGTTCGATCATTGGATTTACACTTGTACGGGGTGTTCGATCCAAGGGTGCACCGATATCTGATGGCACCGAAATCATTGACCGTGCAGGGATTGACGAGACAGCGGATTCACTCGACAAGACTGACTCAGCCGATGACTCTGGCTTTGATGATCCCAACGGTGTTTTGCGTGCAGACATCCCGCTGGTTGGCGATCAGCCGTTTATTTCACCGCTGACCGAGTCTCAAGAAGACTTGCAACTAAGGCCTGCTGCTGCCTTACTTAGTGGCGTAACACCACGACAACCCGCAGTAACGCAGACAGTTGGTCACACGAGCAAAAGTGACACGGTGATTATTGCTGCGGAGGTTTCAGCTGATAAGGGATCGCCTGCCGAGCGTGAAAATACGCAACTGGTTCTTGCACCACGTACTCCATATCGACTTCCGAAGGGAGAGATCCTCAAAGCAGGAGCTGCCCACAAAGTTGCGACGAAAGCTAATGATCAGGTTGTCACGGCCCTCACTGAGGTCCTTGAGCAATTCGGAATTGACGCCACAGTCTCGGGCTTCATGCGTGGACCCACGGTAACTCGCTATGAAATTGAATTGGGTCCAAGTGTCAAAGTGGAACGAGTGACTGCACTAAGTAAAAACATCGCCTATGCGGTGGCGAGCGCAGATGTACGGATTTTGAGTCCAATCCCGGGGAAGAAAGCCATTGGAATCGAAATACCCAATACGGATCGCGAGCTTGTTGCACTGGGCGACGTTCTCAAGAGCAAGGTGGCGGCTAATGACCAACACCCCATGGTTGTTGCCTTGGGTAAAGATGTCGAGGGTTCATTCGTGGTGGCGAATCTATCTAAGATGCCACATATCTTGGTTGCGGGAGCCACGGGAGCGGGCAAAAGCAGTTGTATCAATAGCTTAATCACCTCGATCCTGATGAGGGCAACACCCGACGAAGTCCGGATGATTTTGGTTGATCCCAAAAGGGTTGAACTGACCATTTATGAAGGTGTTCCGCACTTAATCACTCCCATCATCACAAACCCGAAGAAGGCTGCAGATGCCTTGCAGTGGGTGGTGAAGGAAATGGATCGACGTTATGACGATTTATCGTCCTTTGGATACCGTCACATAGATGATTTCAATAAGGCTGTTCGCTCGGGGAAAATCAAGCCGATACCTGGCTCTGAAAGGAAACTCACTACCTATCCGTATTTGCTCGTCGTTGTAGATGAATTGGCTGATCTCATGATGGTTGCTCCACGCGACGTCGAAGATTCAGTTGTCAGGATCACTCAACTAGCCCGTGCCGCAGGTATCCACCTGGTTTTGGCCACCCAAAGGCCAAGTGTCGATGTCGTGACCGGGCTGATCAAAGCCAATGTGCCAAGCCGACTTGCATTTGCTACTTCGAGTCTTGCCGATAGCCGAGTGATTCTGGATCAGCCAGGTGCCGAGAAATTGGTTGGTCAAGGTGATGGACTTTTCCTCCCTATGGGTGCTAATAAGTCACTGCGGATTCAAGGAGCGTTCATCTCAGAGCATGAAATTCGAGAGGTTGTTCAACACTGTCGAGACCAATGGGAGCCCGAATATCTCGATGAGGTGTTGGCACCGGTGGCGTCATCCAAGGAGATCGATGCTGATATTGGCGATGACTTGGACATTCTGCTGCAGGCCGTGGAACTAGTCGTGTCCACACAATTTGGTTCGACCTCGATGCTTCAGCGCAAGTTGCGAGTTGGATTCGCTAAGGCCGGACGCCTTATGGATCTCATGGAGTCACGTGGTGTGGTGGGGCCAAGTGAAGGCTCGAAGGCGCGAGATGTGCTGGTATCGGTAGATGAATTGCCGGGCGTTCTGGCATCGATTCGTGGCTGACCGAGAGATTCGAACCTGATCGAGAGTTTCGAACCTGACCGAATGCCCTGAGATCGATCGAACGTGGTAAACAAACGCCAGACAGGTCTGCTCACTGTGGAATAGATTATGAGTGTGCTGGCCGCCGATGGCACCGTTGGGAGCGATCTTTGTCGCTCTCGAATAGCTGCTGGGCTGTCGATTGACGAAATTTCCGCCATGACGAAAATTCGAAATGGAATCATTGAGGCGATTGAGTCCAATGATTTTTCACTGTGTGGTGGTGCCACTTATGCACGCGGCCATCTTCGCCAGATCGGCAAAGCTGTGGGGTTAGATCCAGATGATCTCGTGTCCAGGGTAAATTGGTCGGAACTGGATGGTTAAGTTGCTGTAGTCCCATATGCGTAGGCTGGGACAGTGACCTCACCTCAGGATCCTCGGACTGTTGCCGTTATCACCATGGGGTGCGCCCGCAATGAAGTCGATTCTGAGGAATTGGCCGGCAGGCTAACCGCCGATGGTTGGACGGTCGTCGATGATCCATCTCAAGCCCAAGCAGTTATGGTCAATACCTGCGGATTTGTAGACATCGCGAAGAAAGATTCGATCGATGCAATCTTGGCTGCATCTGAACTTAAATCCAAGTCTGAAGGAGTTGTCACTCAAGCGGTGGTGGCCGTGGGGTGCCTTGCTCAGCGTTATGGAACTGAACTGGCCGACACCCTGCCCGAAGCAGATGCCGTACTGGGATTCGATGACTACCCGGAGATTTCAGCGCGATTGGAATCCGTTCTCGCGGGGCAGGCACACCAATCACATACTCCGTCTGATCGTAGAAAGCTTCTACCGATATCTCCGGTCGAACGATCTTCGGATGCGAGAACGCACCAGACATCAATTCCAGGACATAGCAATACGGCGTTGTCCTGGGAACCACCGGTCTTGCGGCGTCGACTTGAATCTTCACCGGTTGCACCCGTGAAGTTGGCTTCGGGGTGCGATCGCCGATGCACCTTTTGTGCTATTCCATATTTTCGAGGTTCGTTTATCTCGAGACCCCCCGCAGACATCGTGTCAGAGATTGCATGGATGGCTAGCGATGATGTCCGCGAGGTTGTCCTCGTGAGCGAAAATTCGACGTCGTACGGTAAGGACCTCGGTGACTTGCGGCTCTTGGAGTCGCTTCTGCCTGCCATTGGACAAGGAACCGATATTTCTCGAGTTCGGGTTGCTTACTTACAACCAGCTGAAGTGAGGCCTGATCTGATCCGCGTTATGGCAACCACACCTGTGGTTGCCCCCTATTTCGACCTTTCATTTCAACATGCATCCCCTTCGTTACTGCGCCGCATGAAGAGATTTGGTGGTGAGGAACAGTTTCTGGATTTGATTGCTTCTATCCGTGAGCTCTCTCCACAAGCAGGCATTAGAAGTAACGTCATTGTGGGTTTCCCTGGTGAATCGCAGGAAGACTTCGATGTACTTTTAAGTTTTCTTGAGCGTGCGAGGCTTGATGCAGTCGGTGTTTTCGGTTACTCGGATGAAGAAGGAACCGAGGCTTTTCATTTTGAGCCGAAGGTTCCCGAACATGTCATTGCCGACCGTGTTCAGGTAGTACGGGATCTCGTAGATGAACTCATGTCGCAACGGGCTGATGATCGAGTGGGAGAGATCGTAGAAGTAGTCATTGAATCAATCGACGAACAGACGGGCGATGGAATTGGGCATGCCGGTCACCAAGGCCCCGACGATTCTGAAACAAGAATTACCGCCGCCCACGAACCATTTGTCATTGGATCAATTGTGCATTGTCGCGTGGTGGGTACAGAAGGTGTTGATCTCCTTGCGGAGGTTATGCCCGCGTGACTCGAGTTCCTGACCATGCGGCTGATCCCATTACATCTACATCCGTATGGAACCCTGCTAACGCACTAACATTTGTTCGCCTTCTGGCCGTCCCGGTACTTGCGTGGTTGTTGTTTCAGGATTCGGAAGTGAGTAGGAATGTGGCGGCGCTGGTGTTCGTGGCGGCATCAATTACTGATTTTCTCGATGGCGCAATCGCAAGAAAGTACATGTGGATAACCAATTTTGGCAAGATTGCGGATCCGATTGCAGATAAGTTGCTTACAGGAGTTGCCCTCATCGGCCTATCTGCACTTTCACTGCTTCCTTGGTGGATAACGATTGTGATCATCGTGCGTGAAGTGGTAGTGACATTACTGCGCTTTTGGGTGATTGAACATGGCGTAATTTCTGCCTCACGTGGTGGAAAGGCAAAGACGCTCGCACAAACAATTGCCATCACCATGTACCTTGTTGAACTACCGCAGGGGTGGGCGATATCTGATGTATGGGGGGTAGCTCAGAGCGTGGCCATGGGTGTTGCGCTCATTTTGACGCTTGCTACAGCAATTCAATACATTTCTCAGGCTAGGCAATTACGCCAGAGGATTCATAAAGATGCTCGGTGAGGGAATTCATGGACTCAGAGATGCTCGCGCCCACATTCCTTGAGCTTTTGGTCAAATCCCAACAGACACTGGGAATTGCCGAATCGCTCACAGGTGGCTTAGTTGCTGCGACCTTGACGTCGGTTCCAGGTGCCTCTGCAGTCTTTCGTGGGGGGGTGGTTGCTTATCAACCTGACGTGAAGTCCGCGCTCCTTCAGGTCTCAGAGCATGAAATCAGCAGGGGTGTTGTTTCGGAGGAGGTTGCACTGCAGATGGCTCAGGGTGTGCGGCATTTACTCAATGCAGACTTTGGCATTGCCTGCACAGGGGTCGCAGGTCCGGGTGATCACGACGGAGTTCCCCACGGAACCGTCTGGATAGCGGGTGCGTCCAAGATGCACCATCCGACGAAATTATTACAAATTGATGGCGACAGGGCTGAAGTTCGAAGAATGACCGTTCACCACATGCTCGAGTTGGGCTGCAAAATGGTGCGCGGCGACACCGCACCGTAAACAAGTCACCACGCGACCGCATCATGGAGATATTTCGCGGAACTCACCCCAAGCAGGTATCATTGAAGCAGCGGTAGTCACATAAAAGGCGCGAATTACAATCTTTACCTGGTCAGAGAGGAGGCAAACATGATCGTTCTACGCAATGTAATTGGAGACGAACTCCGGCGCAGGCGCCAGGATCAAGGCCGAACTCTCCGTGATATCTCTGGTGCGGCATCAGTGTCCTTGGGTTATCTCTCGGAAGTTGAGCGCGGTCAAAAGGAAGCATCATCTGAATTAATCGCGGCTATTTGTGGCGCCTTGGAGGTTTCGCTCTCTGATGTTCTTGCTTCTGTCAGCAATCAAGTGGCGCAAGCGGAATCAGCTGAACCGATCGAGTTTCCTTCACCCGCCCGTTCCCTATAGCCCCAGTCCGTTGCCGTGCGCTTAAGTGACTTCTGGGAGCGCCTTACTGTCGTTGTCGGACCCGCCTACACCAATTCGTGGGGCAGGGACATGGTGTTGCCAAGCCTCGGATTGACCGTTGAACAGGCCATTGAGTCTGGCGTAGACACCGCACTGATCTGGCGTGCCGTATGTGATTTTGTTGACGTGCCTGCTCATCTCCGTTGATTTATTCGAGTAAATTTTTTCACTCATCAATTACCAGCAACCTTTGTTTTTCACGTGTTTGCTCTAGAGTCGTGGCGTGGTGTCCACTCCGTTACGTTTTCTCACGGTAGTGACCTATGGGAGATCGGGCAGCACAACTTTGCAGTCGGCATTGAACGCGCACCCGCATGTCCTTATCCGAGGTGAGAACTACAACGCATTTACGGGCATGTGGCGCTACTGGCAATCGATCCAAGACTCAGGTGATAGGCACCATTCGGGTAAAGCAGATCACCCATGGTTTGGTACGGCTCGCCTCAAGCCGGACGCAATTTTGGCTGATCTCCATGAACATGCAATCACGCACATCTTGCGACCTAAATCTGATACTCAATGGGCTGGCTTTAAAGAAGTCCGATACGAGAGGGCCTATTTTCAGGACTCCAGTACATTATTGAGTTATCTCTTGTTTCTCCAAGAATTATTTCCAGGCTTAGCTTTTCTATTCAATACACGAGACCCTCGCCTTGCAATCAAGAGCGGATGGTGGAGTAAGAATCCAGAAGCCTTGAATGTTCTGGAAGACACTCACGCCAATCTGTTGCGCACATCACGGGAGCTCGAAATGCTCATCGGCACCCATCGAGTCCAAGTGCTTAATCACGATTTATGGAAGAATGACCCTGCAATTGTGGTTCGGGCGCTGCGAACTCTGACATTTCCAGTCGAAGAAGACCTAATAGCGGAGTCACTTGCCACTCAGCTGATACACGGCCAGAGTCGTCCTAAGTCAGGTTCGGAGTTGACCTGAGTTCATGACCATCTCAGATGCGGACCTTATGCCAAGCTCTCCACACGTCAAGGCGATCCAACAACACACGGTTGCGACGCTCTCGGCAAGTCAAATGTTTGGTGGAATCGCAGTCGCGGGATCTATCCCAGCTGGTGCGTTGCTTGCCGCCTCGATCGCGGATTCCGATGCGTTCGCAGGACTTGCGCAAACAGCGGGAGTTTTGGGTGCTGCCGTGTTCGCTTTGCCACTTGCTCGCATTGCGTTACGGCATGGCCGGCGGCCTGCGTTGGCCACTGGCTATGCGCTTGGCTTTCTGGGTGCTCTTATCGTCATCCTTGCTGCAGTCAATCGGAACCTCTTTTTCATTCTCGTGGGGTGCCTGTTGGTGGGAGTTGCGAGTGCCGCCAGTTTTCAGGCGCGCTATGCCGCAACAGACCTTGCGCTTCCTGAACACCGCGCGCGTTCATTGTCGTATGTCGTGTGGGCAGCAACCATCGGCGCCGTTGTTGGTCCCAATCTGCTGAATTTCAGTGGCTCGATTGGCCTAAGCCTTGGCTTACCGCAACTGTCAGGACCATATGTCATGTCAGCACTCGCGCTTGGCCTTGCAGTGCTGATTCTTCTCATCTTCCTACGACCGGACCCATTTTTATTGGCTGCACGAATGCGAGCACATCACGAGGGTGAAAAATTCCAACAGAGCAGAGCAAAACTGCGCGATGGAATCGATCATCTGAAAACTAGACCTCGGGCAGTGCTAGGTATTGGAACTATTGCGATTGGCCACGTGGTCATGGTCATGATCATGGTCATGACGCCTGTTCACATGGCGCATGTCGATGTCACCCTTCAGTTGATTGGCTTAGTCATCAGCGTGCATGTTGCTGGCATGTACGCCTTTTCACCGATTGTTGGCATGGCGGTTGACAGATTCGGCCGGATTCAGGTGATCGTGGCAGGAATCGTGATACTGGCAGCTAGTTGCGTTATTTCAGGTCTGGCTCCCGCCAATAATGTTGTCGTTCTGGGTACTGGACTATTTCTTCTAGGGCTGGGGTGGTCCTGCACGCTCATTGCAGGATCCACTCTGGTCACGGACTCGGTAGATCCTGCCGAACGTCCCTCGGTGCAGGGCTTGTCGGATCTCACTATGAACGCGGCTGGCGCTTTGGGGGGAGTTGCGGCTGGAGTCATCATGATGTGGGGCAGCTACGGCTGGCTGTGTGCACTCTCATTGGTGCCACTGGGTGGGCTGGCTATCTGGGTTGCTCGCCCGGCGTGTCGCCTCGAATCGAACGCACGTTCGATATAGATTATGGCCTGCTGGGTCGAGTTGTACACATCGTGAGCGTCCCTGCCGCCTCATCCACAGGCGGTCAGACATCGTTACGAATGTCAGTCTCCACGCCTAGTGTCAGAAACGCGTAAACATCCTGTTTGCGTCAGTCACGGTAATTCATCGTGAGGGTTTATTTCACAAGGCCCGCGAGAGACCTCAATGGCAAGAATCGAAGGAGTAGGGACATGGCAAATGCAGCGAAGGATAGGGAGAAGGCACTTGATAGTGCATTGGCCCAAATTGAGCGCCAGTTCGGCAAAGGCTCAGTCATGCGACTCGGTGAGGAAGGTCGCGCGCCGATAGAAGTGATTCCCACAGGTTCCATTGCCCTAGATATCGCTTTGGGTATTGGGGGTTTGCCTCGTGGCCGAATTGTTGAAATTTACGGCCCAGAGTCGTCAGGTAAGACCACCGTGGCACTTCATGCCATTGCTAGTGTGCAGGCGCGTGGTGGATTAGCTGCCTTTATTGACGCTGAACATGCATTAGACCCGCAATACGCGGCTAAATTAGGT
>CAZVLV010000025.1:0-4557 GCA_964628015.1 uncultured Aquiluna sp.
CAGCCCCCATATAAGGGTGTTCGAGGTCGTGGAACAATTGAAGTCATCAAAGACCCTGTGCAGTCGGGTGAGGTGCTCCGTAGTCTCATTACTCGATATGGTCAATCCGGTACTGACCTAGAAAAGTGGCTACTCAGTCGAGTCGAGACGGAAATTGCTTTTCGAATCACTGACCTTGAAGTAGTGTCATGGGATTATTCACCGCGCATGAAATCAGCACAGTAGGCAATCAAAAGGAGAAGTCAGGAATAGGAATTTCCCCGAGAAGGAATCCATTTGAAAGGTGCGGGGTGGGATTGGCCGCTGTTTCTGCAGTGAGAGATTCTCCGTCAATTGCGAAACCTTGATATGCGGGATCTGACACCTGTTGACCACCGGTTGCGCTCTCTAGTGAGTCGTCGTCGAGTACCGCGTCTGTGGAACTGGCCCCTGCATCATCGCGTGTACTCATGAAGAGAGTCTACATCTGTGCGATGAACCACTCAATCTCGTTGGATAGCACTCATTGCTCTGGTGTGTGTGGATATCCTGCATATCGGATACACTTGAGACACATAATCTGCCAATGGAGATCACATGACGAATGAAAAGAACAATGAACCTGAGGACCAATTAATCGATGACGATGCTTTAGAAATCGCGGCCGGCGGATTGAAGAATTTACCTACCGATGGTAGTGGGGGCGGTTACAACGTAAATTCAACCATTTACTTTGGTCCACATTAAAGTAAGTAAGCGTTGTGTAGATGTCTCCTGAAGTACGGCCACAGTTGCTTGTCGCTACACCCGTGAGTGGTGGTGTGGTCTCCCATGACTTTGTACATGGCCTCAATGCGCTTCGCGACCATTGCGAAAGTCTCGGTTGGGCAATGGAGTTCATTTCACAACCTGATGGATTAGTAACCCGAAGCCGCAATGCTTTTGCAAGCTATGTAGTGCGCAATGAACGCTTCACCCACCTATTGATGCTTGACGCTGATGTAGTGGTGGCACCGCAGGGAATCGAGCGCTTAGTGCTGTCCGGTCATTCGGTGGCAGGGTGTGTTGTCCCTTTGCGCAGTGTGAATTGGCAGCGGGTGCGGGAGCATTTGGATCTATGCCCAGATGCAACCGCGGAAGAACTTCGTGCAATATCAGCTGAGTATGCGGTCAACTTTGAGCGAGGCCAAGAAGCAGCCGATGGCTTCATCCCTGTGCACTCTATCGGATCGGCAGTGATGCTGATCTCACGAAGTGCACTTGTGCAAATGTCACGATCTCCAGTGGTCAGCTACGCACTTCACGGTTTACATGCTGCAGACCACAAGTCCGATGGTTGGACTTTCTTCGATCCATTTGTTGACTCACAAGGAACGTACCTTTCGGAGGATTACGCGTTCTGTGATCGCTGGCGCTCCTTGGGAGGAGCGGTGTGGGCTGATATTCGCACATCGACTCAACACATTGGTCCTGTACCAATCCACGGTGATATAGCCACCAGTATTTCGGTATCCACAGAGGCCGTGCGCGAAAAACGCAGACGTGGTGTGGATTGAGTTTTACCTAGTCACGACAACTTGTTGTTTTTCTGCTGTATCGCAGCCTTGAGGGATAATCCAAAGTTTCCAGTGGTATCAACCATCACTTCTATTCCTGATGCGCGAGCCCTCTCGCAAAAAGAGATATCTTCACCGAGGTCAATGCCCTCGTCGCTATATAGCGGATCAAAGAATCCCCAATACTTCTCAATCGCGACTGTGCTAGTTGCCAACATGAATCCACGCCCCTTGTTGGTGGCATCAAACCCAGCAATGCTTTCCAGAGCCGTCCGCGATAGTAGGAGGGCGGCAGAAGACACACTATGCGCGGGGATATAGCCATTCTTCATGATTCGCGGGGACTTGGAAGTTCCAAAGTGCACGTCATAGGAATGGGCTGCAGCCGAAAGTAGTTTTTCATCCAGGTCTGGCATGCCGCGAGCAATGGTGTGTACGCGATTCCAATCTATGTGACCCATTGCAACAGGGAAGCCAATAACGCCGTGACCGCTGTGCACCGCCTTCGCTACGGACATTTCGTGGATGGCCGCCAGTGCTTCTTGGGTGGCATCAAGGAACAAAAGATGTGTGGTGTGGCCACCCGCAACTACAGCACTCGCCGCCCGATTACGCGCGAGGCGGGAATTTCTACTCCGATCCACAATGAGTTTTGTAGTGATTCCATGATTCTCTAATGACTCTCGAAGATCCACTAGCTGCTCACACACCCCCGAGTCCATAACCTGTCCGGGACTCCACAACACAATCAACAGGTGTGAATCGGCAGTTTGCGGACGATCAACGCAAGTCACTAGACCCGCTGCTGTTAAATCACTAATGGTGTCCTGGACATCTTTCAATGGTGGTCGAACAAGATCGAAAGCCTCTCGAAGGGCTCGAGAGATTGCTGCCTCGTCATTAGATCCGGTACAGAGTAAAAGCACCATTGCGGCTGACTTATTGAGCCACGTCACCACACGAGATCCTGGTATTGATGCAAAGAAACCGCCGTCAACGCTGTGAAGATCAATCTCTGGATGACGAAGTGGCAGTTGTGTCACGTGCAAACCCTATTCCTTCATTGCCTGAGGGATTTCGGCATCCGTTATAGGCTCTATTGCCGCAGCAATTGCAGATCGTGATTGAACCAATGCCTTCGGCATTGAATGCTCGTGTAAGTAGGCCTGCCATCCTCGGAAGGCAAGTGTGCGAGCGAGCTCTGAGTTCGTGATCAGAGTGTGGCAGTGAGCGGCAAATTGTTCGGGAGTGTCCGCAATCAATGCTCCTTCTAGGTTTTCTAGGCCTTCGGCGCCAATGGTGGTGGTGATCACAGGAAGGTGATGTGCCCACGCTTCAGGAATTTTGATTCGCGTTCCTGCTCCTGCATGAAGTGGAACAACAGCGATGGCGCTGTTGGCGTACCACGATGAAACCTCTGAGACATCTGCCGCAATTGTGACGAAATCATTAGCCAAAGATTGAAGCTCAGGGCTTGGTGATGCACCTACAATTGCAATGCGAACCCCTGGGATCAATGGTGCAACTTCCTCGATCAACCACCTAGAACCAGATTCATTCGGTTCATAGCCGAGAGTTCCCACGAAGAGTAGGTCATAACGGGCATGCGCCGGTTCCCGTCTCGTTACCGTGGGTGGACGGACTCCGTTGGGCACGTGAAACACCTGGGCTTGGGGTGAAAGATCCTTCACAGTGGGTACATCTTTACTTGCCGCGCATGTAATCACCGCAGGTTTAGGCAGTATGTATTCCGCGAGCCTGAAGTACGCAGCGCTCTCCTGCAAGTGACCGAGGCGCTCCTCTCGTACCCAGTCCAGATCATCGACGTCAAGTACGACAGGTGTTCCTGCGGTGCATGCAATCTCAACAATCTCGGCGAGATACATGCGAAACACCACGACGACATCTGCGGACAGCGCGAGTGAATGCAATTTCTCGCGACAGGACTCATCAATAACGGGAATCGTTGTAGGCAGTGTGATGTTCATATTGGTGTCCCACGAAAACACATGCGCAGAAGACGCAAGCGAGCGAGTGAACTCAGGGGCGCTCGAGTGAGCGGAAAACATTGGTATGACCACCACGTCTACCCGGTACTGATCAGCAAGGGCCTGTAGCCATTGGCCTGCGCGCATGGATAATCCATTGCCGGTCTCACCGGGTACAACCGGTGTGACGAAAAGTGCTCGAGGACTCACTCTGGGAAATGCACAATCTCAAGATCCGGCATACCCCAACACTCGTGCCCCATGTCTTTTGCCATGAGCGCCAGTCCCTCGGTCTCAAATTCGCCCCCTCGGCGACCAGCTACATCATTGAACTTTCGAGCATGTGGTGATTGCACCCCGTAGGGAAAAGCAGGGAAGACCAGTCCATCGCGGTGAATGTCACCCTTGATAAACAACATTGTCCCGCCCACTCCTTCAAGGCGAACCAATCCGCGACCGCGCATGCCATGCATATAGAGATTTCCTTCGTCACGCCATGCATTCCCATCGTAGGAGGCACCGCCGGGCTCTACTACGCAATTGGGATGAAGTATTGACTTTCCGGTAGCAAGCATTTGGGTAATGACATCTGATGGGTATGACGCCACGTCCACGTCAATCCACAATACCCAGTCTTCGTCTTTAAGCGCTGCAAAGAGTAAGTGATTGCGACTTTTTGCGAGCACGGCGCGGCGGGGAGCTTGAAGGGCTGCCGACCATCTATTCAATTGTTCCGGAATCTCAAAGCCAAAATCTTTTTCCACGACAGTAACCGATCGATAACGTTCGTCGAGTTTTGGCAGTCGACTTCTCAGTGCTTCGGCAGTTCCATCGGTGCTGTCACTGATTAAGAATCCGAGGCTGATGTCACTCGGGCTCTGTTCAAGGGAATCGAGGTTCGAAAAATAGCGATCGAGGAAACGCGCAGCATTCTTCAGGGGCGTGAGTACCAAAATTGAGGGGGCCACGAGGCCACCGTATCTATCCGCTTCCGCTAGCGTGAGCCCATGGGACCTTTGCAGGAAAATGGCGTC
>CAZVLV010000025.1:4567-11732 GCA_964628015.1 uncultured Aquiluna sp.
GTCATGACGCGCCAGCGTTTGCGCGCGCGCCTCTGCTGCTTCGCGTTCGGTGACTTCGGCGGAGAGCGTCTCGTTGGCCGTCACCAGATCCTGGGTCCGCTCCTGGACGGTACGTTCAAGGTCATTGCGAATGGCGTCGAGCTCGAGCACATACTCGACACAGTAGATCCGGGCGTCAGGGAATTGATTCTCCAATGGGCCGCGGATTCCTCCTATGTGACACCACGAGTGGTCTCACATGTCCGTGACTGATTGCACGGTTGTTATCCCATTTCGCGCAGTAGGGGATTCTTCACGGATAGACAATCTGCACACTGTTCTTCGCTGGCTGGTTCACCTTCCCGTTTCGGTAGTCGTCAGTGAACAATCTGAGTATTCACACACCAATATCGCGGATTCTTTTTCCGTGAAACACGTTTGGGAAAAATCAGATGAGCCTTTCTCGAAGTCTGCTGCATGCAATGCTGGTGTCGTTCTTGCCGAGACACCGCTTATTGCACTTGTTGACGCAGACACCATGGTTCGGTCACAAGCTCTACTGGCGTGTATTCAGCGAATAGCGCGTCCCGAGGGTAAGGCACCAATTAGTGCAATTCGACCGTTTGGTCGTTTGATTGACTTGGGACAGCAGGATTCCTTGTGCGTTCAGTCAACAGGAGATTTACCCGAATCCATTACGGAGTCTCCTGATAATTCAAGGGCGCATGAATACATTCCGCTCACAGGTGGAATTGTGGTGATGGACAAAGACGCATACATGTCTGTCGGTGGGATGGATGAATCCTTTAAGGGCTGGGGCGGAGAAGACGATGCATTCTCCAGTGCATTAGTACGTATGGGCTTTGATTGCAGAGTGCTCTCCACTGAAGTGGGGTATCACCTGTGGCATGTGCGTGAACCTGCGGTGCGCTACGAGCACGACAACTACGTGATGAATGCCCGACGTGCTCAATGGTGGCGCGAATGCACCGATGCGGATTTTCACGATGCTGTAAAGGCGGGGAACCAAAGATTAAGCGAGCGTCAGCGGTAATCGATAGTGAGAATGCTGCCTGTCTCCAGGCCTAATTCAGCAGCCCGACCCGCAGCCAATTCGATTACCGAATCAACTGGTGAAGGAGATGGATAAGTAGGGCACGGATCTTCTTCGCAGGGTGGAACCGATGCATCTATTCCTACAATTTTCCCGTTATTGATGAAGATAATGTCAAGCGGAATAAATGTGTCTCGCATCCACATGGTGATCGGTTGTTGGGTGTCGAAGTTAAAGATCATGCCGCGATTACGTGGAAGGTCCTTTCGAAACATGAGACCTGTTTCCCGTTCCAGCGGCGTGGTTGCCACCTCAAGTTCAATCTTTTGTTGACCAACGCTCAAGATTGCTCCTATGGGCAACACCTGGGCTTCAGTGGGACCAGGGGCTGGAACGTTCTCAGCAATAACCGTGCTTCCGCTGTCTATCCCTAACAACGCCTGCCACGGAGACTGCTCTCGAAGAATGAATTGTCCGACAACAATCGCTCCACTCACCACATTCACTCCCGGCTCAGGTCCCGGTCCTGACCAAGCAAGGCCCAGTGGTTTTTCTGGATCGAGGCCAAAACTCACGATTACTTCGTGAACTGGCCCATTCTTTGTGAGTGATTCGAAGAGTAAATCGTCGTCCAGAATGAGAGCAAGTTTCTCATCGGTGACAGGGAGCGGGCTGACGCTCGTGACTGCCCCCAGCAATACTCCCGTTTGACTTGGATCCAAGGTTGTGACAGAGACCTCGGCAGGAAGTCCTGGAGCAATGGTAGATATTGAGCGTGCTGGCGAAAAAAGTAGTGCAGTCATGGGTTCAGTATCCGGAGCAATGGTGAGAAGGGCATCGCCCACTTGCACTGTTGTATTTAGCGAAGCTGAGTGAGAAACAATGTGACCGGTGATTGGCGCGTGAATTCTTTGTAGGGTTCCATCGACCCGCCTCACGTCTGTCAGTAATTCACCCACTGACACCCTGGCACCTACCGGGGGTAGTGCTCGCACGACGGTGCCATCAACCAATGAAGATACAAGTGTGTTTCCTGGCGGATTGACAATAACGCCCGGTGCGGATGCGGTGACGGCGATTTGGCCGCCAAATAGGTAGAGACCTCCGCCAATAATGATGACCAGCGCCGCGGCAAGGCTGAGTCGGGCGGGTAATGACACGAGGCGTAGAGGTCGAGAGAGGTCTTCGTTATTGCGCACTGAGCGCGCTCTCTCCCGGAACACGAGATAACAGTACCGCTTCACCTAGGGCATCGACATCGATAGGATCGCAGGCACTCGACCAAAGGAGATGACGGTGACTATCGCGGATATACCGTCGGTCGACGTTGGTCCAGATCTGTCCTTCGTGAAAAGTCTCAAGCGCAAGCGAGTACGGGTGCCCACCATCTTGCAAATGGAAGCTACCGAATGCGGTGCCGCATCCCTCGGCATGGTCCTTGCCCACTATGGCAAGTGGGTCACGTTAGAGGAATTACGGGCCGAATGCGGTGTCTCGCGCGATGGCATGAATGCGAAAAGTGTAGTGCGGGCTGCTCGCGCCTACGGTCTTGAAGCCAATGGAGTGAGTGTTGAACTCGATCGCATTTCTGCTCAGCAATTCCCCTGTATCGCGTATTGGGATTTTGCCCATTTTCTGGTCATTGAAGGAGTGGATGAAAAAGGCGTTTACGTCAACGATCCGGCTCGAGGACGAGATCTTGTTTCTTGGGAAGATGCAGATCGGTCTTTCACTGGATTAATCCTTCGACTCGCTCCAGGGCCCGAATTTGTCAAGACCGGCAAAGCGCCCAGTGTCTTGGCGTCAATTCGTTGGCGGATTGCAGGTATGCGAAGCGGATTGCTCTACTTACTGTTGGCTGGGCTTGCTTTGGCTGTACCTGTTCTCCTCTCTCCGCTTGCGTTGCAGGCCTTTGTGCAGCAGTACCTGATCGGGGGTATTGCCCAGTGGGCGGTTATCTCTATCGCAACCATGGTTGTGGCGTTCCTTCTCAGTGTGTGGATTGGTGCCTGGCAAGGTGGGGTAGCGCGCCGCGTCACTCAAGCAATGTCTGCCCAAGAGTCGTTGACACTCATGCGTCACGTGCTGCAACTACCGGTGTCGTTCTTCGCTCAGAGGTATCCAGGTGAGATTGCTTCTCGGTTACACCTTGCTGACGCAATTGCACGAGTTGTTACACAGAGCCTGCTGCCGGCAATTCTCGGTCTGATTACCTCACTTGTCGTTGCGATTGCATTGTTGGCTTTTGCTTGGCCCCTCGCATTGATCGCTTTCATCTCTGCTGCCGCTGTCCTTTTGACTCTACGAGCTGTGCAGAGTTCTCGAATCGATCAGGCTGGAATCTTGGGTCAGGATCAGGCATCCATGAGTGCAGCGGTGTCATATTCTTTAAGGTCCATCGAGACCATCAAAGCCACAGGTTCGGAAGACGCCACCACGCGATTGATTCTTGGGCACCTGGCCAAAGTGAATTCGGCACAGACAACCCTTCAACGATCATCGGCCATGATTGGTGTGCTACCCGCTGTTGTCACCGGCATAGGTAGCGCGTTGATCGTCGGTCTCGGCGGTGTTTTTGTCGCCGTGGGCACTATCAGCGTTGGTGCGTATATCGCAGTCATGGCACTTGTCCCTATATTCCTTCGACCAGTCTCAGCCTGGTCAGGTGCTGTGGACACTCTCCAGCAGGCACGTACCTGGCTAGCGCGACTGGACGATCTTCTCGAGCAGCCCATTGAAGTGCAGGGTTCCGGTGAACCAATTCGCGGTTGCGCTCTCACAATGAACAATGTGTCCTTTCGTTATGCACCTGGTGCACCAAACGCTGTATCGGAGCTCTCACTTCAGGTGACTCCAGGTAAGCGTGTGGCACTTGTTGGTGCCTCGGGAAGTGGCAAATCAACAGCGGCTCGAATTGCGGTAGGTCTCCTTCCTGCAACAGAGGGAGAAGTACTCCTGGGAGACCTTGATGTCACCACCTGTGCTCCGTCACGGAGATCTCAAGCGCTCGGATACGTTGAACAGGAAGTAGTGCTCTTTGCGGGAAGTGTCCGAGAGAACATAACGTTGTTTGACGATGACATAGATATGGATCGAGTGCGGGAAGCTGCAAGAGCTGCCTCGATCGATTATGAGATTGAAGTGCGACCGGGTGGTTACGATGCAGCGGTCGCTGACGGCGGCAGGAACTTTTCTGGAGGACAACGTCAGCGCCTCGAACTAGCGCGTGTAATGCTTCGTAATCCAGGAATTGTGGTTCTTGACGAAGCCACAAGTGCCCTTGATCCCCTCATCGAGGCTCGGGTCATGGAGTCACTACTGGAATCAGGTGCAGGTCTGTTAATAATTGCGCATCGCCTATCCACTGTCCGCGACTGCGATGAAATAATTGTTATGTCACAAGGGCAAGTTGTTGAACGCGGAACGCATGATCAACTCATGTCACTCAATGGTGAGTATTCACGGCTGGTGGCGAGCTCATGACGCCAACTACCACGGAGCAAAGCGATGCGCCTGAACTGCAGCCAGGCTCCGCAGCACATTCCGCTTTGCGAATTGCCATTGAAGGTGGCCACGTTGGGACTTTCCAGCCAACAGGAAACGATGCAATCGATTCTCTGCTTGCCTGTGTAGATTCTTCAGGTACGCCTTTATCTGCTGAGCGAGTTTCCTCGGCAGTCCGTATTCGCCCCTCCTCCGTAGATCACGCCGCTCGAGCCTTGGGTGTGGCAGTACGCCCAGTGGATCTTTCGCGTGATCCAGTGTGGTGGAAGTCTGATGCAGAAAGCTTGGTGGTGCGCTGGAACGGGCAACTGTGTGCCGTGTTTCCGGAAAAAGGGCGTCAACGCATCAAGCGCCCTGGGCAGCCATCGCAACCAATTACACACTCGATTGCATCGGAGCTTGATCCGAGAGCGTGGGCGATTATTCCTGTGCTCTCCGATGGGCCCAGCACCATTTCAGCGGTATGGAAACTTGGTTGGGCTGCCGGAGGTAAACGTGATCTGACCGGGATCGTGCTTCTCGCCGTGGGCGCCATGGGTTTGGGAACGCTTGTTCCAATTATCAGTGGAACAATTGTTGGCCAGTTAGTTCCCACGGGTGAGATATCACGTATTTACTTTGTCACTGTAATTCTCATCCTCGCTGGATTTCTGAGTGCATTTATTGTGGTGGGGCAATCGATTATTGCTCAACGGATGGCAGGAAGATTCAGTCTGCGAGTCACTTCCGCCTTGTATGAGCGAGTTTTTCGTCTTCGCACTTCGTTTCATCGAGAGCACACACCGGGTGAACTTGCAGGACGGCTCTCGGGTGCTGAGGGCTTTGCATCCGGAATTGCTGCGACGATTCCTACGGTGGTCTCACTCGGTGCTCTGCTGCTTGCCAGTGTGTTAGTTCTCAGCCAAGTAAGTATTGCACTTTCAATAGGAGTGTTGGTGCTCTCCGCAGTTGTGCTTGTTGTTGCTGGTGTGGCAATTCCGAAGTATCTTCGTGATGCCCAGAATGCCAACGAAGTTTCCCTCGAACTTGGGGGAGCAACATTTTCCATCCTTGGTGGAATTGCGAAAATCCGCACTGCAGGCGCGGAACAACGAATGCTCGATCGCTGGCTTTTCCGATTTGCCCGGGAACAGGAATGGACTCGAGACCAAGGTCGTCGGGCAGTTGTCCTCGGCGTGATTTCCACTATTCCTGCGAGCCTGATACCGATCATGTTGGTTCTCGTGGAAGTGGCAGGACTTGGGGATTTGAGCCTTGGATCATTTACGACTGCAACTGCTGCCGCCGCTCAGGCAGCGGGCGCCGTTGCAGGTCTCATCCCGGTAACTCTAAGCGTTGCATCGCTCGTGCCTATCTTGAAAGCCCTTCGCCCCATCCTCGAGGCTGAACCCGAGTCTCGCGGATCTGCGGCAGGGGATCCTGGCCAATTGCGCGGGGACGTCTCGCTGGAGAATCTGACATTTGGCTACGAACCGGATTCACCTGTACTGAAATCGATCAACATCGATATCCCAGCAGGCACCATGACCGCAATTGTCGGCGCGAGTGGATCAGGAAAATCCACCATTGTGCGCCTCCTACTAGGCCTAGAGAAGCCAAACATCGGTGAGGTACTTCTTGATGGCAGATCACTGGACTCCATGGATCGCTCCGCGGTGCTGTCGCAGATGGGAATTGTCCCGCAAGATGCCGCTTTGACCCCTGGTTCAATTTTGGAAAACATCTTGGGAACGAATGTTGACGCGGATGAAGCACTTGCCTGGCGGGCTGCTGAACGAGCGGGGCTAGATGCAGACATTCGAGCCATGCCTATGGGCATGCACACTGTGATTAGCGATGGCGCCAGTACGTTTTCCGGCGGTCAACGTCAACGGATCATGATCGCTCGCGCCCTTGTACGCGATCCGAAAATTTTGGTCCTTGATGAAGCAACAAGTGCATTAGATAACCGCACCCAGGAGCAAGTAGGTCGTTCAGTTGCCGATTTAGGGGCTACCCGAATCGTAATCGCGCACCGATTATCAACGATAAAAATGGCAGACCAGATCATTGTGCTGGACAAAGGCAACGTCGTAGAGACGGGAACTTATGAATCTCTCATGGAACTTGGTGGAATATTCTCTCAGCTCGCTTCTCGGCAAATCACTTAGCACAATCGCCAACAAAGACGGTATCGGCTGAACCCAATGAGGAAACTGGAGTAATGACCGCGCGTCTTTAGAAGGATGAATCAAAAGGGACAAACGTAGATGCGTACACGATTAACGTGCTATTTGTGTTTTGTCCACCGGAGGCTGCTTCCAAGGAATCGTCATCTAGGACGAGGTCTTGGCCCTCTTGGGAGTTGTCGGGGGTTTCGTTGTTGTTTGTCATGACTTCTTTCTCCTAAAAGGATGAATCAAAAGGTATGAAAGTTGAGGAATAGGTGACCAAAGTTGAGTTGTTCATTTGACCACCTGAAGCTTGAGTAAGGGCATCGTCGTCAATCGTTACATCTGGGGAAACTTCAATTTCACTCGTATCACCAGAATCGGTGGATTCGACTGCCATGGTTTCCTCCCTTGTGAACCTTGTGAAAAGTATATGTCAAGGCTAGCGCACCACGGAATAGTTCTTAGTCGCAGTCCA
>CAZVLV010000026.1:0-11281 GCA_964628015.1 uncultured Aquiluna sp.
GCTCAATCAGGATTCATCCTGGTGGGTGTGGCAACAGCTACCGCAGAGGGAATTGCAGCAGTCATGTTCTACCTCATCGCTTATGGGTTCGTCACCATCGGTGCCTTCGCAGTCATTTCCATGGTTCGTGATTCATCGGGCGAGGCCACCCATTTGTCCAAGTGGGCAGGTCTGGGCAAAAAGTCACCCATGGTGGCCGCGGTCTTCAGTATTTTCATGCTGTCCCTCGCAGGAATTCCTCTGACCAGCGGCTTTGTGATCAAGTTCAGCGTGTTTGCTGCTGCTATTGAGGCTGGTGCCACCTGGCTGGTCATTATCGCGGTGGGAGCCAGTGTGATCGCGGCGTTCTTCTATGTACGTGTCATTGTGGTCATGTTTTTCACTGCACCCAACGAGAAAACAGCCACGGTGGCGATCCCGTCAGCTTTCACCACGATTGCCTTGGCTGCGGGTGCCACCATCACGATTGTGCTCGGAATCATCCCTCAGCCGCTCATCGAGTTGTTATCAAATGCAGGCATATTCATTCGGTAGTACCTTGGTCACATGATCGGGGCATTCGAGTCGGTAGACCCAGTCCTCGAGGAGCGTATTTCCACGAGGCTGAATCAGGTCGAGCAGCAGCTCCTGTCATCTGTGCTCAGCGACTACCCATTTGTCACTGAGACTTCGAAGCATTTGGTGGTTGCAGGTGGAAAGAGATTCCGTCCTATTTTGACCCTGTTGGCCTCAGAGTTCGGGGACCCACTGGCGCCAGGCGTTGTCCCGGCAGCTGTTGTTGTTGAACTCACGCACTTGGCCACGCTGTATCACGACGATGTCATGGACGAAGCAACCTTGCGTCGCGGCGCCCAGAGCGCAAACTCCCGTTGGGATAACACCGTCGCGATCTTGACGGGAGATTTCCTTTTTGCCCGTGCCTCGCAGATCCTCGCCGACCTTGGTCCTGAGGCAGTGCGCATTCAGGCCGAAACGTTTGAGCGTCTTGTCACAGGTCAGATCAATGAAACCGTCGGTCCACTTGATGGCCAAGACCCGGTCAAACACCATCTGTCCGTGCTATCCGATAAAACCGGTTCGCTAATTGCCACGTCGGGTCGCTTCGGTGCCATGCTCTCCGGTGCAGACACAGAAACGGTGAACATTCTTACCTCATTCGGTGAACGAATTGGAGTGGCGTTCCAGTTGGCCGACGACATCGTGGACATTACGTCCATTGCAGATCAATCGGGTAAAAACCCGGGAACGGATTTACGCGAAGGCATTCCGACGCTGGCCGCATTGATCGCTTTGTCTAAGTCTGATCCTGAAAGCGCCCGCCTTCGCGAGCTGCTGTCCAGGCCGTTGCCGGATAACGCCGAACACAGTGAAGCCCTGGAATTACTGCGTGCTCACGACTCTTTAGAAGAGGCACGCCTAGAAGCGCGTCGGTGGGCCGATGAATCCCGTCGAGTGCTCGATCCACTTCCGGATATCCCTGCTAAAGCGGCCTTATCGGCGCTCTGTGATTACGTGGTCACGCGTACTGGCTAAGCCCCTGAAGCTTCAATTTCGGCCTGCTCGCTTTTGCTTAATCCAGATGCTTTGTTGGTGTTTCGAGTGTGTCGGTACATGTCAACTGAAAAAACAATGAGCGCCAACCACACCAGCGTGAATCCAATCCACCTCTCAGCGGTCATGGCTTCATGGAAGCCGAAAACTCCGAGAAGGAAAAGGCCGGTAGGAGTGATGTACTGAAGCAGTCCGAGTGTAGATAGTGGAATTCGGATCGCAGCACCACCGAATGCGAGCAATGGAATCGCAGTAACAGGACCTAGCAAGATCAGTAACGCGGTAATTCCGGGCCCATCGAGGACAAAAGAATTCGCTCCCTGTATCTCGACGACCGAGAGAATAATGATGGCGAGTGGAAAGAGGACCGCTGTTTCGATTCCCAGACTGGGAATGGAGGGAACGTTGGCGAATTTTTTAAGTAGGCCATAGGTTCCAAAGGAAAATCCAAGTGTCAGCGCGATCCAAGGAACTTCACCGTAAGCAAATGTGAGAATAAAAACGGCAACGATGGCTATACCCACGGCAGTCCATTGAGCTTTCCGGAGCTTCTCCTTTAAAATCACTACACCCATGGCCACGGATACCAAGGGATTGACAAAGTAACCGAGGGATGCCTGGAGAACCTGATCGGTGTCAATCGCGTACACGTATACCAGCCAGTTGATTGCAAGGAAAATTGCGGCCGAACCCAACACGATGACGGTCCGGCGATTAAATGCCCCAGTAAAAATCCGCCATTGCCTACCGATGAGCACGATGATGAGAATGAAAATTAATGACCACACAATTCGGTGGGCAACCACTTCAATGGGTGGCACTTGATCCAAAAGCATGAAGTACAGCGGGAATAATCCCCACAGTAAATAGCCTAAAACTCCGAGCAGAAGCCCGGTGGTGTGGGAAGAGCGCTGGCGAGTATTCACGCGAGGTCACATGTTTTGATGTAGCCGCCTTTGGTGTGTAGGGCTTTGGTGTGTGGGGAATGACCCACCAGACACTACTCTCGACCGGCTAGTTTCGCCGGATCGATAGGCTCAATGGGTGTCTCGGTACCAGGTCAGCAGTAATCCTGACGTGCAGGTTGAAGTCATGACCGCCGGATTAGCCTGCTGCACCTTGGAAGTGGAGGCAGCGGTTGCAGGCGGGCATCTTGTGCCCATCCATGGCGATTCAGACAAGGAACCACAGGTCATTGTCATTGCGGGAACCGTGACTGACGCTCTTGTCCCGTCTGTTCTCGAGCGTATTGAGCAGTACCCCCACGCACAGATCATGTCCTTTGGAGCATGCGCCACCAGTGGTGGTCCGTATTGGGATTCCCCTCCTGTGAGTAAGGGGATTGATCAATTCGCCGATGTAGCTGTGTATGTCGCCGGGTGCCCACCGCGACCAGAGGCCCTTATCGCAGCACTCGTTGAACTTGCAGAAAGCTCAACCACATGAGTACCCCACTGCTTGCGGAGTCTGTTGACGTCCACGATTGGCATGACCGTGTCAATCAGGCTCACGCTGAGGGGTACACCTACTTTGATTTTCTGACGGTAATCGAGTGTGAAAACAACAAGCGTGATTCAGGCGATCAGGCACCCGTTCTCGAGGTCCTGGCGCGGGTAACTCAACCCGATTTCGTTCATGCCCTTACCCTGTCCGCTGTGATCTCGACCGCTGACCCAAAGATCAATTCAATAAAGGATGTGTATCCGGGTGCGGATTGGCATGAACGTGAATGTGCCGAAATGTTTGGTGTTGAGTTCAAGGGAAGCCCTGCCAAGGCCCTGTTGCGCCACGAAACCGTTGGAGCACCACCGCTACGCAAAAATGTTGTCCTGACCTCGCGGGTGATTATCGAATGGCCAGGAGGAGCAGAGCCCGAAATAAAGGACGATGGTCGCAAAGTGGGCAACCCTTCCCGCCGCAGACAGAAACCACCGGGTGTCCCAGATAATTGGCTCCAGACATGATTCATTCCTTTATTGCCTTGATCCCGGATAAATGCACGTCATGCATGCTCTGCGTGCGGGAGTGTCCGGCGTGGTGCATTCATCTGGAATCTCACACTGAAGAAGTCAGCGAGCCAGGTGCTCGGCGTCCCAAGAAAGTCAATGTGCTGGATTCCTTTGACATTGACTATTCACTATGCATGTATTGCGGGATCTGCGTCGACGTATGTCCATTTGATGCTCTCGAGTGGGATCAACATCGGGCATTAACCGGTTCAACTCGGGAGGCGTTGTATCTCACTAAGGACGAACTCGCTTCAGAACAGTGATTATTACTGATTCAGGAATTACCTATAGTTGGTGAATTGCACGGCAAAATCAAGATCGGCGCCCTTAATGAGGGCAATGACATCCTGGAGGTCATCGCGACTCTTGCTGGTGACCCGAAGTTCATTTCCTTGGACTTGGGTCTTGACCGCTTTGGGGCCTTCATCGCGAATGAGTTTGCTCAGCTTCTTTGCCTGCTCTTGATTGAGCCCATTGGTGAATGTGCCACCAATTTTGTATTCCTTACCTGACGAGCGGGGGTCCCCGGCGGTGAATGCCTTGAGGCTGATTCCACGCTTAATCAGCTTTTCCTTGAAGACTTCGAGAGCGGCGAGGGCACGTTCTTCTGTTCCGCTCGTGATCTCAATGGCCTCATTGCCTTTCCACTCAATGGTGGTGTCCGTATTCTTGAAATCAAAGCGCTGGGAAAGCTCCTTCGCGGCTTGGTTAAGGGCGTTATCAGCCTCTTGGTGATCTACTTCCGAGACAATGTCAAAACTGCTATCGGCCACGGTGCATCCTTTCCCGAGCGCACAAAGTTGTGCATTTCCGGTCCCAATCTAACCGACTGCGGATCACAACCCGGCGACATGTATTGTTTGGCGCGCATTACGGCAGGTTGCCCGAGCGGCCAATGGGAGCGGACTGTAAATCCGTCGGTTTTACCTTCAGTGGTTCGAATCCACTACCTGCCACCACGTTCGATGTTGGCCGAAAGTAAGGCCAACATCGAGTTTGTGTGCATGTACCTTCTGCGAAAGCCCGGATCGGTTGCGTGAATTCTGCTAGCCTCACAGGAATTCTTAGCCGAACTGGAGGCGCATCATGTCCGAACTCAATCCCTATGGCGGTTCACGTGCAATGGGTGTCGCTATTTTTGTTGTGTCAATCGCAACGTTAATCATTGCTGTGATCAATACACCGCTGGGCGAGTGGGAGGGTTGGAGTTATTTTCTGGGTGCATTGTTGCTGGTATTTGGACTAGCCTTTCTCTTCGCTGCCGTGAAGAATCGCATGAATATTGTGGGTCGCAACACACGGGGCAAAACTAATTTGATTATTTCGGTCGTTGGCTTGATCGCATCGATCATTGTTGTGATTTCAAACTTTGTAACGCAGGGCGAAGCAGGTTGGACGGTGAGTACTGTTTTGACCACAGGCCTCTTTGCGGCAGTGGCGATAATGTTTGCCGCAGGGATTCCCGCCAGCCGAGCAAAGATGGCCGACGGTCTCTAAATTTCGTAAAAATTTCTATATCGGGTATTCCACGCCGGTGAGTTCGGTGGAAACTTCCCACAGGCGCCCAGCTTCTGCCATGTTCTGAGCAGCGGCTGAGCGATCCACCAGTGTGGGATAACCACGAGATTGTTTGAGGTCTTTGGGGCCGACGTAGCTATCGCCGGGTAATCCGGGCGCGGTCGCAGCAAAGAGTGTGGGGAGCACGCCCATGTCGGGGGACTGACCGATTCGTCGACTGATGAATTCGGTGATCTGAAACTCCACGACATTGCCACGCATCTTGGCGGCGGTGCCTTGCAGGTTTGTTGCGGTGAATCCTGGGTGCGCAGCAACGGCAATTGTTGAGTACCCACCAGCGGTCAGTCGGCGTTGGAGTTCCGAGGTGAAGAGCAGGTTTGCGAGTTTCGACTGCCCGTACACGTTCCACGACTTGTACTTACGTTCACTCATCAGGTCATCGAAATTCATGCCCTTGACCATTTTGTGGGCCAGTGAAGACACCGTGACCACACGGGAGTTCGGAGTGGCAACGAGGGCGGGCATGAGCAGACCGGTTAATGCGAAGTGACCCAAATGGTTGGTGGCAAATTGCGCCTCAAAGCCATCGGGGGTGAGGGTTCGAGGGATTGCCATGATTCCCGCGTTATTGATCAAGAGATCCAGTCCCTCGGGGTGAGTGGCAGACCATTCGCTGGCGAATTCGTGCACCGAGGACAGGTCGGCGAGATCCAACCGCATGGCGGTGGCATTCGGGCCAGCGGCGGCGGCCGCGGGTACACCCTTCGTCAGATCTCTCACAGCCAGGGTGACCTGGGCGCCGTGAGCGGCTAGGGCCTTGGCGGTCTCGAATCCGATCCCTGAGTTGGCACCGGTCACAATTGCGCGGCGGCCGGTCAGATCGGGCATATTGGCACTCGTCCATTGGGTCATGCCCCTAGTGAAACAGGCAGGGTCCCTACGTGCCACCCCAAGGGGCGTCTGTGTACGCTTGCGGGGCTTCACGCCCCTTTAGCTCAGTCGGCAGAGCGTCTCCATGGTAAGGAGAAGGTCTACGGTTCGATTCCGTAAAGGGGCTCGAACGGAGTTGGCGATGCACATGGTCGGCTTCGCTTGGCGGGGTAGCTCAGGTGGTAGAGCAAGCGGCTCATAATCGCTGTGTCGCCGGTTCAAGTCCGGCCCTCGCTACGAGATTTACAGCATCAGGCACAATAGGTACGCCGTACCAGTAGTTGATAAAGAAGACATGCACACAATCGTGTGCTTCATGGAAGTGAGAATGCAGTGGCCAAGGCCAGCGATATCCGCCCCAAGATCACCTTGGCATGCGAGGAATGCAAAGACCGCAACTACATCACCAAGAAGAATCGTCGTAACGATCCTGATCGCCTCGAGGTGAAGAAGTTCTGCGTCAAGTGCAAGACCCACACGCTGCACAAGGAAACTCGCTAACTTTTTCTCGTGGCGCTTAATACTGAGTTCATCGGGCGCACGTACCCTGCAACGGAGCCATATCTTGTAGGGCGCGAAAAAATTCGAGAGTTTGCCCGCAGTCTGGGCGAAACAAGTGATCTTTATTTCAATGTAGAAGCGGCCGTTGCTGCAGGTTTTCCTGATGTCATTGCCCCACCTACATTCGCCATTGTCGTCACCATGGGCGCGGGCGAGCAGGTGATCTTTGATCCAGAGCTCGGGTTGGATTACACCCGGGTTGTTCACGGCGACCAAAAGTTTGTTCACCACAGGGCGATCACTGCAGGTGATCAACTGACATGTGCTGTGACCGTAGACGATATCCGCACGGTTGCGGGTAACGACATGATCACCATCAAATCTGAAATCTCCGATTCACTCGGGCTTCCGGTATCCACCGTCTACTCCATGATTCTTTCTCGAGGGACGGATGCCGCGTGACAACACTTGCGCAGTTACAGACAGGATTGGAGCTTCCCGAGCGCGAATTCACCATCACTCGAGCGGACTTGGTTCGTTATGCCGGGGCGTCCGGTGATTTCAATGTGATTCACTGGAATGAGCGAGTTGCTCGCGAAGTGGGTTTACCCAATGTCATTGCCCACGGAATGTTCACCATGGGTATTGCCGTGCGCATTGTGACCGAATGGATTGGCGATCCCACCGCTGTGGTGGAGTATTCATGTCGATTCACTCGACCCGTACCCGTCCCAGACGACAATGTTGGTGCAGTCCTGGTGGTCAATGCCAAGGTAGTGGACATGCTCCCCGACAACCGCGTGACTTTTGCCCTCACCGCTACGTGCGACTCCGTTGCTGTACTGGGTAAAGCGCGCGTGATTGTTCAACTCACGTCATGACCGGAGCTCCCACGAATATTGTTGAGCTTGCTCAACAGCGTCAGCTCGCTCGTGCGAATAAAGACTTCGAACTCTCTGATTCATTGCGCAGTGAAATTGCGGTTCTCGGATGGTTGATCAAAGACACTCCTGAAGGTTTTGTGCTCTCGGTTGCGCCACCCTTTGTTCAGTATCCGAATGTCAGCCAATTGGTGGACGCCGCGCGTGATTCTGTTTCGGCGCGAACCGTTCTCCTCGTGGTCGTTGACGGATGGCCCGCAGATACAGGTGAATTCCTTGCAGCTGTCACACGTCACCTGCCCCTGGATTCCTGTGTCCTGGCTATTGATTGCGGCAATGTTGATGGTGCAGGGCAAGTGCTCCACGATGTGGCACAAGTGGACCAGCGCGTTCATGAATTTCACCTCACCCAAACCCTCAAGGAAGCCGGCTGGTCCGCTGTAGTGATGGCTGGAATCTACCTCGCCGACAGCGAGTTTTTCGGGGTCCTCGATCTCTCCACACTGTGGGATGCAGATGCACTTTCGCCGTTGCTTCCAGTTTTTGAAGCAGCAGATGTTGCACTCACGGGTTGGCGAGGGGTGAATGTCAATACGGAAGATGAATGGCGCAGTTTCGTTGACGCCCATGCAGGGAATGTTGATGCAGTTCTTGGCTACTACATGCTCATGCGCACAAGCGTTGCGCGTGAGATTGGTCCGCACCCAAAAGCGAAGTTCTATCGCAATGCAGACATGGAATGGTCCCTAGCAATTCGTGCTGCGGGATACAAGGTTGTGATCCCTGATGGTGACCTTCCTGTGCACCAAGGGCGTCACCACGGCTACCACGACTCTGATCCTGATTACCGCGATCAACAAAGCAAGAAAACCTATGACAGACTCTTGCAATCATTTCGCGGTAAGAGTCACATTCTGCACACATCAGGTCAGGATTGAGGGCGAGGTGATTCTATGGCTATCGAGTTCCTTGACACTGCATTAACTGACCTCACCACGATCAAAGTAGGTGGAACCGCGCAGCGCACTGTTCGCGTCACAACCGAGCCCGAACTTATTGAGTTGGTCGCGGAATGCCGCCAATTGGATAGCCCGGTATTCATACTGGGCGGCGGTAGCAACGTTGTGTGCTCAGATGAGGGATTTCCAGGAACCGTCATTGTCGTTGCCACTACAGGTATTCAATGGGAACAGGATCGCGTGCGCGTGTCTGCTGGCGAGGACTGGGAAGAATTTATTGTTCAGGCACTTGGTCGCGGGTTCGGTGAATTCACTCCTTTGTCAGGAATCCCCGGCACTGTCGGTGCAACCCCCATTCAAAACATCGGTGCCTACGGTGTGGAGATTGCTGATCTCATTGAGAGCGTGTCCGTTCTCGATCGGGAAACCCTCTACCAATCAGAGTTGCGGCCAGAGGAGTGCGAATTCGGTTACCGAACGAGTGTCTTCAAGAGGCATCCTGATAAATATGTGGTGTTAGCGGTGACCTATCGCCTTGTTCCATCAGAGACCATTGAAGTGAAGTATCCACAGTTAGCGTCTGTTCTTGGTGTTGGCGTGGGGGAGCAGGTTGCTGCGACCAGGGTTCGTGAATCGGTGCTCACGCTGCGCGGAAGCAAGAGCATGGTTGTGGACTCCACTGATGCTGATTCCAATAGCACCGGTTCATTCTTTATCAATCCCACGGTTGTGCGTGAGATCGCACCTAGCGATTGTCCTTCCTACTCTCTTCGGGTGGGAGATCCTCGGGAGGGGACCCACGTAAAACTCAGTGCCGCATGGCTGATTGAGAATGCAGGAATCACAAAGGGATTCTCCTTGCATCCCGACAGATCAACAATTCGGGTTTCGAGGAATCATTCCCTTGCGATTGCCAATCCTGAATCAGGAAACGCCGCCGAAGTCATTGAGCTTGCAAGTCACATGCGCCAAAAAGTGTATGAGGCATTTGGCATTGAGTTGGAAGTTGAACCGGTATTAGTTAACTGCTCACTCAGTGAATTAGTTCGCTGACTTCAGTAGCTCGTGCATGCGAGCTAGTCCTTCGGTGATCTTCTGATCTGAAGTTGCATAAGAGAGTCGCAAATACCCAGGAGTTCCGAATGCTTCGCCCGGCACAACTGCAACTTCCACTCTGTCCAGAATCACACCAGCGAGTTCAGATGAAGAATTCACCACTGTTCCGTCGATGCTTTTGCCCATAAGTCCCTTGACCGAAGGGTACGCATAAAAAGCGCCTTCGGGTGTGGGGCAGGTAATTCCTGGAATCGCATTCAATAGGTCAACGATCAGCAGACGACGACGATCAAAAGCAACCTTCATTTCATTCACTGCATCTAGATTTCCACTGACTGCAGCCAGTGCAGCTACCTGCGAAACGTTTGCGACATTAGAAGTTGCATGTGATTGAAGATTTGTTGCGGCCTTGGTGACATCAGTGGGTGCGATCATCCAGCCCACACGCCATCCGGTCATGGCGTAAGTCTTGGCAACACCGTTGACTACCACGCAACGATCTGCAAGCTCTGGTACCAATGCAGGCATGGACGCAAATCGTGCATCGCCGTACACCAGATGCTCATAGATCTCATCGGTGATAACCCAGATTCCCTTGGCCAATGCCCATTCGCCAATCGCTTTCACTAAATCGGGTGGGTACACGGCACCCGTGGGGTTAGAGGGCGAAACGAAAACAAGTGCTTTTGTGCGTGGTGTCAGCGCAGCCTCAAGTTGTTCAATACTTGCAAGGTATCCCGATTCTTCATCGGTCATCACAATCACTGGTGTGCCGCCAGCCAGCATGATGGATTCAGGGTAGGTGGTCCAGTACGGCGCGGGAAGGATTACTTCGTCGCCAGGGTCAAGCAGAGTGGCAAAGGCGTTGTAGAGCGCTTGCTTCCCACCATTTGTTACCAACACCTGTGCGGCACTGACCGAATATCCGGAATCGCGTGCAGTCTTTGCGGCGATGGCTTCCTTGAGTTCAGGAAGTCCACCAGCGGGTGTGTAGCGGTGCCACTTCGCTTCGCGACACGCGGCGACCGCGGCGTCAACAATGTAATCAGGTGTGGGGAAATCAGGCTCGCCTGCACCGAACCCAATTACCGGACGGCCAGCGGCGGCGAGGGCTTTTGCTTTGGCGTCAACGGCAAGGGTGGCCGATTCGGCGATGGAACCAATTCTGCGAGAAATACGTGGGAGTTCAGCCATGGCGCAATCATGGCAGTGTGGTCAGTTCACCTATGCAGCTGCCATGCCCATGAAACCCATTGATGTGACCATGATCGCCCATACAGCGATTCCAATAAGTGGTCCGATCTTTCGGTCTTTGACATCGCCACTCACGATGACAAAAACGGTAACAAAGGCGAAGTAAAAACCACTGACGAGAAATGAACTCGCCACGGCGACCAAGCCCCAGTCCGCAACAACGGCAACGAGCGCGAATACCCCCCAGGCGAGGTTGGCAAGGCCTACCTCAATTTGAAAGTTATTGCGTACTCCGTAGTCCCAACCGCCTCGAACGGCATCCGAGCGATTGAACACCGCATGGCGAAAAAATGACAAGACACCTGTCGCGGTGACCGCCAGGAGCGCTGCGATCGATAGCGATGGAGGATCGGATTGCAAGGTGAAGGTTCCAATAAAGAACCCGATGCCTCCGACAATGTAGGTCAGCCACATGAGGATTGCTGAGGGTCGCGGGCTGGTGGTCACTGAATGTGCCGCCGCTCGGTTACTTGTAACGTGACTGTTATCTGGCTTCATGGAGTTCATGAAGCCAGATTATTCCAATGGACGACAACTTTCGGGTGGGGATTTCCCCACCTTTATTCATTCTTCGGGAATAAATCCCGACCTACTCTTCGGGAATAAATCCCGACCTACTCTT
>CAZVLV010000027.1:0-10822 GCA_964628015.1 uncultured Aquiluna sp.
GCGTAGGCAAGTGGAATCACCGATGGATTCAGTTAGGGTCTGGGCATGGATGCCGCGTTCGCCACACTTGCATTGGTGGGAATCATTGCGGTCATCTTGGCCACAATCTTGCGGTCATTGGGTATTTCCATGGCTCTGCCCCTTATCGGTGCGGGGATTTTGCTGAGCATTGCTCCATTTGGCCCAGATAATTTACCAGAACCCGAGTTGATCTTGGTGGCGATCTTGGTGCCACTTGTTTTTGGTGAAGCCCTCGGTTCTTCCTATCTTGATCTACGCAAAGTAGCTAAACCTGTATTGGTGCTCGCCATTGGTTTGGTTGTCGTCACAACCGTTTCTGTTGGCTTTGTGGCTGTTGCAGTTGCCGCTTTGCCCGTTGCTATTGCCATGGCACTCGGTGCGATCCTTGCGCCCACCGATGCGGTGGCTGTGAGTGCAGTGGCCCGCCGTGCCTCACTACCGCGCAGACTCGTATCCATTCTTGAGGGTGAGAGTCTTGTCAATGACGGCACCGGTTTAACCGCACTCAAGGTTGCCGTTGTTGCGGCAGTCGCAGGTTCCATCACCATGACCGAAGTTGCCGTGGATTTCACTCTCGCGGTGGGTGTGGGAATTGGCATCGGTTTGATCAGCGGATACATCATGACCCTTGTCCTGCGTTACAGCAAAGACCTTGTCCCAGCGAATGCCGTGATCATTGTGGCGCCTTTCGTTGTCTTCTTGGCAGCGGAACGATTAGAGGGCGCGGGTATTTTGGCGGTTGTGGTTGCTGCACTTTTTGTTGCCCATCAGCAGCATTCCGACCCGGGAGCTGCCGGTCGCGTGCAAAGTGCCGTCGTATGGAAGCACATCACATTTATCCTTCAGGCGCTCGCGTTCTTCCTCATTGGTCTTGAGATTCCCGATGTTCTGCAACGGCTGAACCCAGGCGATATCAGCATGCTGCTGTGGCTCGTTGGTGCCACGGTCCTCACACTGATTATTGCTCGAGCACTCTTCGTGCTTGCCATGGTTTTTGTCACGCGTGCTGCCAAAGCCGAAGTCGCTCAACGTCCCACATTTGGTCGTGAAGCCGCGATCCTTGCCTGGGCAGGCGCTCGTGGCCCTATCTCAGGTCTCGCGGCTTTTTCTTTACCTGCGCTCACCCTTGCAGGAACGGCTTTTCCTTATCGCGATTTGGTGCTCGCCACAACTTTTCTGGTCATTGTTGTGACATTGATTTTGGCCGAAACCTTGGGTCCTGTTGCGAGAATGTTGAATATTCCTAAAGACGATGACTCGACGGTGATCGCTCGAGTAGATGGTGCGCTGGCACGCGCCGCCTTGGCACGACTTGATGCAGCAGCCGAAGAATTGGCTGCTGCGGGCGACCCACTGAGCCCCGAGGCCATGGAGTCCCTTCGCAGCGGATTAGTTCGTCGCCTTGATCGAGCGGCGCACATTCGAGGATCTTCTGAGGAGTACTCAGAGGAAGTCAGCATGAACAAACTGTTGAAAGTGGCTTCTTCTATGGTTCACGCTGAGCAAGAGGAACTGATTCGCATGCGAGATGAGGATGGTCTTCCCGATGCCATTGCACGACCGATCCTGAGGGAACTTGATGCTCGTGAGCATGCACTCGAGCAGAAGTTCCGCTAGCCGGACTACCCTGTAGTCATGTTCGACACAATTGATGGCTTGCCTGTGCATGCACTGGTCGTCCACATCGCGGTTGTGTTGATACCACTTGCTGCAATCGGAGCGATACTCATTGCTTTGCGTCCCCGTGCCATGCGACTTTTTGGTGTGGCAACGATTTTAGGCGCGGCCATCGGAACCCTTACGTCTTTTGCATCGCGGAATTCTGGTGAAGCGCTCGCATCCCGTATCGGTTTTCCCGAACCGCATGTGAATTACGGTGAGATTTTCCCGATAGCAGCACTGGCATTTCTCGTCGTACTCATTATTTTTTGGCTCTATGCGCGCGGTGTCCCACTCAATCGGAGTCGTCCGCTCTGGCTTAAATTTCTGGGTGGACTTGTTGTTATCGCGGCGATTGGAATTTCATACTTCACTTTCTTGGTGGGTCATTCAGGTGCCCAGGCAACATGGGCCTCGGTGATTGAGAACACCCAGGTCGGAACCTTTTCTGAAGCAGATTAGCTCGTCTCTGCTTGCATTTTTGCGTAGTAGGCGTTTTCCTTGTCCTTCCCAGGGAACATGAAGACAACTACTGCCAATCCAATAAGGGTAAGCGCCAGTGCAACACCAATCGCAAGCGATTTACCTTCAGTGAAGGCTTCTGTGGCACCAGCAAGAATTGCTTCGGAGGTTTTCCCGCTGTATTTCTCGGCCACTTGAGCCGCAGAGAAATAGGAGGATGACAACTCTTGTGAGACAGTCGCGGTGACCTGAGATGACTCGCTTTCGGGGAGAGCTGCCAATTGATTTCTCACGGAAAATGCGTAAGCCGCGGCCAGGAAGGTACCCATGGTTGCTTGGATGATCGCGCCACCCAGGTCACGCGTTAGGTCAAGGAATGCTGACCCCATGCCAGCTCTCACAGGAGGAACCGAACCCATGAGTGCGCGGGATGCAGGCGTAACGGAGAGTCCAACGCCAATCCCCACCAATACATATGCGGTGATAACCCAGCCCATGTTGGCTGTTTCGGTCCACGTGACCAACATGACAATGAATGCAAGTGCCACGGCTGACAGGCCGAATGTGAACGTGAATCGACTGCCTTTAGCGATTACCAGTTTTCCGGCGATCTGACCGAAGACCATGGTTCCAAGTGCGGTGGGAATCACAACGGTGGCGGCGAGAAGCGCCGAGTAACCAAGAACATTTTGGGTGAACTGCTGGCCAATGAACAGTGCACCGATGAGCGAGCCGAATGTGATGCTGCCGGCAAGAAACGCCACCCACATGGTTCGCGCTTTCAACAATGGCAGGTACACGAGTGGGCTCGGGGCGCGTGTTTCTCTCCAGAAGAAAAGTGCAAGGAATACAAGGGAAATAAGGAATGTCCAGAGCAAGCTCCATTCCAGGCCATCGGCTACCTGTTCAATAGTGATCACCAAAAGCAAAATTCCAATAATGGAGAGTACGCCGCCAATGTGGTCAATGGGTTTCACTTGTTCATCTGATTTCCATGGAAGGACAACCAGACCAATAATTAGTGCAACTACAACGAGTGGGACGGCGATCAAGAAAACAGATCCCCACCAATAAGACTCGAGTAGCCAACCGCCCACTACTGGACCGAGCGCAGCGACACCTCCGCCGATTCCTGACCACAACGCCATGGCTGTAACTTTGGCGTGGTTCTTATACAAACTTGAGATGAGTGACAGGGTGGTGGGGAACAAGAGGGCAGCTGCAAGGCCTGAGGTAAACCGACCGAGAACCAGAATTTCGACATTGGGTGCGAAGGAAGAGATAAAGGCAGTGGGGATAGTAAGAATGGCACCAATGACAAACATCAACTTGCGACCGTAACGATCGGCAATTGCCCCGAAATACAAAACCGTTGATGCGAGTCCAAGTGCAAAAGCATTGGCGATCGAGGTCAAGTCACTCTGAGTGGCGTTGAGGTCGCGGCCAATGGAGGGCAGTGCGACATTGGCAATCGAGAGTGAAATATTGGAGACGATCGCGCCGGTCACGAGCGCGAGAAGAACGAATGCACTCTTAGGGGGCTTATCTCCCGAGATGGGTGTCGAGGTCACGGGATGAGACTAGTTCATGGGCTAATTCTTTTTCAGGAATTCAACTCCTTCATGAGTAGCGTTGATCGGACTTTCCCCCCATACTTTCCCGGTGGGTAACCAGCCGTCGAGAGCGGTCATTGCAAAAGCTTTCATCACCACATCCGCCACATTCATGTATTACCGATGCAAGAAGTGCGGTCGAAGACTTAAGTACAAGCCCGGTGCATGGATTGGTTCGACAGGCGAGAGATTCAACACGTGTCGTTCGTGTGGGTACGAGAATCCTTCACTCATGGAGAAAGTTGCCGAGAATCTGGCCGCTGATGGTTATGACATGTCCGTTATTGAAGGTATTCTGGACATGCCTCAATGCCTCGGTGACGGTACCGAATTGCAAGTCAGCCGCGATTTCACCAAAGTCTTTTGTTATGTGTGCGGCAGGGAGTGGGATCGATTCGAGTTCGAAGACATCATGAATGGCCCCCTATCACCGCAGTTAGCGGGTGCCATTCCCATCAAGACAGATAATTCAAAGTTAGCCCGCAGGTTAGAAGATTTGCTCCAAGAGAATGACATTGACGCAGGTACACCTTTTCTCGTCATGGAAGCGATTGAGATTGGTTCAGCCAAAGATGTTTCCTTCGGCAAAGGCATTTTCACAGCGTTTAAGCAAGGAATGGAGGAGGCCAAGGCGGGGAATAAACCCTCAGGGAAGGTAGTTGAGCCCACGCATTACATCGCCATCTACGCGGACTCCTTGGCTCACTACACGTGGAACGGTCAGTCCATGAGCGTGAACGAAATCTTCTTTGATGATTTTTTCGCAGATCCCAATGCAGAGATCGAACTGCCATTCCCGGTGCGGCCACTTGTCAAGGCACAGACGAAATCGGCGGTAGGTCTTCTTATGGCACTGCGAGCAATTTATATTGCAAACTCACAGCCATACACTCCTGAGCTCTTCGGGACTGCGGCGCGCGATGCTCAAGCCAATCAGGTTTCATCTTCCTTACCCATGCAATCATCTCTCGTAGACGAACTGTCCACACTTGTTGAGTTGAAAACCAGTGGTTTCCTCACTGAACAAGAATTTCAGGTGGCTAAGGCGAGGCTTTTAGGTAACCAATGAGGTCGCCAAGCAGTGTGCAGTATTGATTATCAACGATGCCGCATGAGAGAAATTTCGTCTTGCAACTGCGGTAACATTCCATGGTGAAACCTACGCGTTTATTCGTACTGCTAGCTGCTTCCACGCTCATTGTGACCGCATGCGGTACTGACACCGCAAGTCAGAGCGTAGATACCAATGTTGCGGCCGTCTTTGAAGACCGCAGTTCCGATGGCGAGTCCTTGGCAAATGCGTGGTTCGAATTGTTATCTCTCACTGGGAGCGCGAACGGAACCATCGAGGTAACCACTGAAGATGCAGCGGCAGGAGCCGAGTTGGTCAAGCCATTCCTCGACCCCGCGTTTCAGTTGCAAAGGGCAACCGGTAAGCGCTACACAAAAGAGAGTTACATTCCCAGTGACATTGATGATTTCGAGATCTCTGATGTTTATGTGACCGAACCTCGAGAAGATATTAAGGTCGTCCGCTACGCAATCCGGACTCCGGGTGCCACCATTCCTGATTCCAGCATGGTGATGAGTGATGAACTTGCGCCACGTCTCACAGTTATGCGTTGGGACAAAGAATTGGCGCGGTGGTTGATCGTTAGCCATGCCAACTTCAACACTCCTGTACAAGCGGTCTGTAATCAGGAGAACATTGAGTTGTTTTCTACCGAGGTCACAACTAGTAGTGAGGATCGTGAACTCGGTGAGATGCTGGCGCGGACCTGGTTTGATTTACTGGTAGCAGGGGATGGTTCGCCTCTTTTGCATCCGCAGGTGCAAGGGCAGTCTGCTGCCGGTTCTGGTTATACGACATCTGCTGAGTACGTCAAAGGGCAGATGAAGTCCGCTGAGCTTTCGGATTTCGTTGTAACCCGTGACGGGGATCTGATTATTGTGACGTTGGGTGTAGACACTGAGGGAACTGTTTTCGCGGGCGCAACGGAACTTGGCTCACAGAAGAACGCACGTCTTTTAACGTTCCTCAAGGATGATCAAGGTGAGTGGAAACTCATCGCAACCGCCACATTCAACCCGCCCGCGGAGGTTCCCGCCGAAATAGAGTGTGCCAGTTCAGCCAATTGACACCGTCTTGATAGGGATGCATATTCAATGCGTGATGCGGACCTGATCTTCGTAAATGCCTGGGGTTCAATTCGTTTCCCGCGTGTGAGGTACGGAGAAGACCGCTCCGTGGCATGTTGATGTCAGGGGTGCTCCCGAAGAGTACGGCCGTCATGAACTAGCAGGTATGTGAACTCATTACGGTCTGGTGATCAACCGGGTGAGTTGCCGCCGCCTCGACTTCCTGGACCTGAGTCATGAAGGAATCCAGGTCAACTTTTTTCCCGGAAAGCCAGGTTCCTTGGACTTTGACTTCGGTCGCAAGCGTGGTGGGTTCGGCCAGATATGGATCCATGGACAGCTCAACGAGGTCTGCATACAGGCCGACGGCGAGTGAGCCGATTTCATTTTCCCGATGCAACATGTATGCCGCACCCGTTGTTTCAGCCTTAAGGGCATCATCGATGCTAATAATCTGATTGGCTCCGTGAACGTGACCTGAATCCGTTTCGCGGGTAATGGCCGTTTGGATATTGAGGAGGGGATTCGGTGGGCTGACAGGTCCATCGTTGTGAAAGGACATGTGTGCTCCCGCTCGAACGGCATCGCCCCATCGCATCCATTGTGACCCGATTTCTGGCGGGAACATGGTGCCATCGAGCAGGTCACCCCAATAAATGAACTGGAATGGTCCCAGTGAAATGGTGACGCCCATGTCAACTGCTCGCTGGAACTGGTCGCCGCGGCAGCCGCCACAGTGCTCCACCCGCCAACGGTGATCGGTGCCCATCAGGTTGTTGTTGGTGAGCGCTTCTTCATAAGCGTCCAGAACAATGTCAAGGCCGACATCTCCGTTCACGTGGAAAGCCATCTGCCACCCCAAGGGGGCGTACTTAGCGAGAAGGGCATCTAATTCAACCCGGGTGTAATTCATCATGGTTGTACCCCCGGGCCCGAGGGGAATTTCTGCTGCCTGCACGGCGGGTGTATCTAAGTAAGGGAATGATGACGCAATTGATCCCACCCACGGGGAACCGTCAGCCCACAACTTGACACCCTGCTTGCGCAGCATCGCTGGATCAGGTGAGTCCACCTGCACTCCGGCATCAGAATCGATCGCCATGTGATACAGCGAGATGCGAACCGGCGAGTTAGGACGTGTCGTCAATGCTTCATAGCCCTTTAAGACTCTGGTGGAGTAGGTCATCTCAGATGTCGCTGTTATGCCAAACCCAGCCATGTATTGCAACCATCGGGCGCCTGACTCCAAAGGCCGTGGTACCGCATCCTGCAATGTCGGCATGATTGCCTCCAACATTGCTGCAGTTTCAAAAGCGACTCCGTTTGATGTGCCATCAGCATTACGGCCGAAACGCGCTCCGGCAGGATCCGCTGGCGGCTTACCATCCGCCCACTTATTGAAGGCAATCACAGCTGAGTTGAAGTAGGCCGCGTGGCCGGAGTTATCGAGCACTGCTGCCCGACGTGTCGGAAAGAACTTGTCGAGGTCCACATTTGTTTGCAATGGTGCCTGCTGCAGCATGCGATCTAAACCATTGAAAATAACCGGTTGATCAGGTGGCAACTCGGCATTGACTTTGGTCCACAGTGCTTGGACATCGCTCAGGTGTGGGTAGCCCACATAAGGAGCAATCCAATAAGAAGGTGCTTGGGTCACCATTCCGGCCAGCATGGGGTGGCTGTGTGCTTCGATAAATCCCGGCATGAGAACTGTTGTTCCAAGATCGGTTATCGCGATTCCTGGTGCCGCAGCTTGACACTCGGCCACCGAACCAACGGCAATGATTTTGCCCGTTGTGTCATCGATGGCGATCGCTTCTGCTCGCGGATTCGATGGATCCATGGTGATAATGCTGGACGCCTTGAGAATTACATTTGCAGTCATGTCAACCCTTGTCTTGTGAGATTTTTTAGCCGGCCGAGTCAGATAGTGATTGCTTGTGGTCCGCCACCACCAGGCAGCGGGACATTCCGTGAGTTACTGAAATCAGTGGTGGCAAGGTCAATTGCGAACCACTGAGGATCACTATATGTGTTCACCAAGTACCTATTTGCGGTCAAATCAGAAACTGTCGACCACATGGTCAACTCAGGTTCGGCGCCATTAGGTTTTTCATCGACGGTTCCTGCCACAATATCGAAACCATGCAGGACTCGTATTGTTCCTAACTCAGCTGCTTTCTGGTCGGCAGGTGTTGTTGCGAACCTCACCATGGTGAGTGCGCGAATGAATCGACTCGGAGAGGTTCCATCGGCGGGGAGTCCGCGAAAACCTTGTCCCTGTGCAAACGGGGCGAATGTTGTGCCACCCACTTCAATGGGTGCTGGATTCTCTGGCGAGAAACTCAGGTAGTTCGACACATTAGTCAGGTGCCAGTCAAGGTATGGCGAATTGGTTGCCACCTGAACGGGATTGTCAACAATGCGCATTCCATCAGGGTGAAATTCAGCCACAACACATGAGTCTTTGTCATGCACAACAATATGGAGAGGCAGTGCAATTGGTACTTGTGGTGGCACCACGTTCACCACATTGCATGTTGCCAACGCAGCCTTGGCCTCCGCGGTGGTGGAACACGTTCCTAAGACAAATCCAATGACATCGAGAATGCCGATATCTGAGCCATCGTTCTTTGGCTCGTAGTAGGTGCAATGGTCCGGCATATAGAGCGCATGTGCCGAAAGGCCTGCAGTATTCATGCCGTCTGCGAACCATTGTGGATTGCTGAATCCGGAGAAACCAACCACACCGTATTTACTCTGCCATTTTTTCCCATTCGAAACTATGTGACTCTGATGTGAGGCATTGGCAGCGAGCACGGCCAGGTCCCATGGAAGGAGGTTGGGGAATTCCATTGTGCGACCAACGCACACTGTGCCATCTGTCGCTGTCGGATACTTGAAATTAGTACACATGTAATTGTCCTTTATTTATCTGAATCAGTGGACGCGGTTGGCGCCGTGGGCGTTGTTGCTGATGTGGTTGCTGCTCCAGTGGTAGACGCTGTTGGAGTAGATGATGCACTTGGAGTAGGTGATGCACTTGGGGTAGCAGCCGCGCCCTTCTTGGGCTCGTGGTAATTACGAAGGAGAATTGCAGCGATGAGGCCAGCGATCAGCATCAGGCCGGCCGAAATCAGCATCACTGTTGTAAATGCAGAGCTGTAACTCGTTACGGCATCAGCGAGGGCTTCCTTGCCAAGTTGAGTTGTCGGATCATCGCCTGACTTCACGTACTGATTAATGGATGTGACCGCCGTTCCAATGGAGTCGGGTTGAACCCCGGCGTCGGTGAGTTTCTGGGTAACTCCACCGATTGTTAACCGGTCAACTAAAACTGTGGCAACAGCGAACCCAATTGAGTAGAAAAATTGTCCAATGGTGGTTCGCGAACTCGTGACAGGTCCAAACTGTGCAGGAGGTGCCTCACGGATGATCAGATTGCCGAATGGGATCGACGCGATCATCACACCAGCACCCGTTATGAGTGTGCCGGGGAGGAAAGCGAAGAAAGATTTTTGATCGCTGGCGAGGGCGAGAAGCACGAATCCGAGGACCGCAAGTAGTGTTCCAATAAGGACTGCTGTGCGATTTGACAGGCCCTTCGACATGAGGCGACCGATAACAAGTGCGCCCGCAATTCCCGCGGCGACGAGCGGCACCTGCCACATGGCGACTTCCTTTGTCGGAACATCTGTCACGTACTGCCAGAGATTCGTCGTCTGAAGGAAAGCCACGGCTGTGCCGTAGTTGAACACAAACCCAATAAGTACGGCCGCCAGAAAAACCGGCGATTTAAATAACTTAACGGGGTAAAAGGCCTTCTTATTCTTGGACTCAAAAATGAAGAAGCTGACCAGGACGAGAGCACCGACTGTCAGTGGAATGAGTGTCGCCGGTGCCGTGAGGCTGCTGCCCAATTGGCTTATCCCATAAAGGAAGCCGATGATTCCGATCACCAAGAGAATCTGTCCAAAAATATCCAGGCTCTCTGTTTTGAGCTTCGGTTGATCCGGGAGCGCCAGTGGCACGAGGAAGAATGAGATCACTGACGCAACCGTCAACACAAAGAAGGCGAATCGCCAGTCAACACCAACAAGTTCGCCACCTAAGAAAGTAAAGATCAGAGTCGACAAGCCGATCACAGCGCCGAAGACTCCCAGAGCGGCGGCCAGTTTCCCTGGCTTAGCAACGGCGTGAATGTAAGCAAAGGATGCACCATAAACAGCGCCGAGTCCTATACCGGTGATTGCCTGACCTAGCAAGTAAATGGCGGACACTGGCGCGAGCCCGGAAATTGCTGACCCCGCTGCTCCCACCAAGAGCGCCGCCAAAAGTACTTTGCGCCGACCTAATCGGTCAGCTAATAATCCAGTGGTGATCACCGATGCAGCAATGGCAATAGTTTGAATACTCGCTGCGAGAGCTACTTGACCGCCACCCATGTTGAGGTCGCGGGTCAAGCTCACAAGCGCAGTGCTATTGATATTGGGCGAGGACCCTTGAATGGCCGCCATAATGCCCAGTAAAGGGATCGCGAACTTAATGAGTTTTGGGGTTTTTGCCAAAGAAGTTGCAGGCGAAGTTGATGCCATGGATCCTCCAGAGATTGTGGTGTTCTCAACTGGTTTCAGAACTCCCCAATTGGCAGAACATCGAATTGCTGAATCCTAGCCGTGGAGCAAACCACGTCAAAACTCGATGATGGGCATGGAAAAGGACAGGATCCTGATGTGTGGCCCCGGCATGATTCGAACATGCGACGCACGGTTTAGGAAACCGACGCTCTATCCCCTGAGCTACGGGGCCGGGGTGTGGGTAGAACTTAATGCATGGACCTCATGGATGGGCTCAATACATGGCACATTGAACTGTGTGTGCGAGTCATCTGGGTGAGAAATTTATGAGGGGTTCGGGTCATGAGTTCG
>CAZVLV010000028.1:0-10802 GCA_964628015.1 uncultured Aquiluna sp.
GGGATGAATAGTCCTATTGAGGGTCGTCCGCTGTGGACGGCCCTCAATGTTTGTATGGAGGTGGAGTTCCCCTCAGGAATTTCCACTGAACAAGTGCCCCTCCACTTGGCTCTCCCTAGACAGGCTGGCTAATCTGTCGGTATGCCGACCGTGGGAACAGTGTGTGACATTCTCGATCACCAATATCCACCGCATACGGCTGAAGACTGGGATAGCGTGGGTCTTGTTTGCGGTGATCGCGATTCAACTGTGACAAAGGTTCTTTGCGCGCTCGACCCAACCATCGATGTGATTTTTGAAGCGATGGAAATTGGTGCACAAATGGTTATTACTCATCACCCACTTTTCCTCACTGGCGTGCATTCAGTGGCACGCGACACTATGGGTGGTGCAGTCATCCACGAGGCCTTGACCCATGGCATTGCAATATTTAATGCACACACCAATGCTGATCAAGCAAATCCGGGTGTCTCAGATGCCTTAGCGGCATTACTGGGAGTCGTTGATTGCGTCCCCCTTGCTCCAGGTGACAGCGTCGACACGGGAATTGGTCGAGTGGGCAGATTACGCGAACCAGTTTCCTTAGCGGTTTTTGCTGAACACGTGGCCGAGTCGCTCCCGTCAAGTGCTGCGGGTATTCGGGTTGCGGGCGCCCCAGAGCAACTCATCTCTGTAGTTGCTGTGTGTGGAGGGTCGGGGGATTCTCTCTTGCCCGTGGCTGCCACATTGGCTGATTGTTATGTCACTTCTGATCTCAAACACCATAGGTCACTCGAACATCCCAGGGACCTGTGCTCAATCATTGATGTTCCCCACTACTCAAGTGAGTGGCCGTGGGTGCCCATGGTTGCTTCACTGATCAATGAGAAGTCCCAAGGTACGGTTACGGCAGTGGTTTCGGTGACGATCACGGACCCATGGACAATGCACTTCACCAACTAAATCAGGAGCATCCGCTGAATATCGACCCGTCCACTCAGGTGAAATTGCTCGAGGTTCAAGCGAAGGACACCGAGTTAGCCCAGCTCATCTACAAGAGAGGCGCTCTCCCAGAGATCGAGCGTCAGGTGGAGTTGGAAACGCAGTTAAATCGGACTCGAAATCAACATGTCGCCGCCCAGGTGATTCTTGGTGATTTGCAGCGCGATCAATCTAGATCTGATGCGGATGTTGAGGTTGTTCGTCAAAGGATCCTCAAGGATCAACAATTATTGGATTCAGGTTCTATCAATGACCCTAAGCAACTGTCGAGCCTTCAACATGAACTTGAATCACTAGCTCGTCGAAGATCTGAACTCGAGGATATTGAACTAGAAGTAATGGAAAGAGTGGAAGGCGCGGAAGCGGCAGTCGCGGTTCTCGCTGAACAAGAAGATGAATTGACCGCTGAACTAGCACAGGTCACTAGTGCTTTGTTAGACCTCACCGCCCAAATCGACTCAGATATCTCCGAAGTCGAGAAGGAGCGTGCTTCTCTGGCAGAAAACATCCCCGCCGATCTCATGTCACTTTATGAAAAGATCAGGGCATCTCACTCGGGGGTGGGAGCGGCGCTGTTGCATCGCGGACAATCCGGCGGTTGCCGTTTGACGATCCCACCGCAGGAAATGCAAGTGATCAAGGCCGCGCCAACCGACGCTGTCATTCAATGTGAGGAGTGCCGCCGTATTCTGGTACGCACGTTGGAGTCGGGAATATAAGTGGCACGTGATCTCATTATTGAAGCCGATGGTGGAAGCCGGGGTAACCCAGGACCCGCTGCTTACGGCGCGCTCGTGCGCGATGCACAGTCGGGGGCAGTCCTAGCAGAACTGGGTGGCTCGCTGGGAACTGCGACAAATAATGTCGCAGAATACAACGGCGCAATTGCTGGCCTCAATTACGTGGCTCAACTTGATCCTGATGCTCGTGTCGAGGTTCGTCTTGATTCGAAATTAGTTGTGGAACAGATGTCTGGCCGTTGGCAGATTAAGCACCCCGACATGCGGGAGTTAGCCAAAGAGGCTCGTTCGATACTGCCAGCGGGCCAGATCACCTATGTATGGGTTCCCAGGGAACAGAATGCAGCAGCTGATTCGCTTGCCAATGAAATCCTCGACTCCTTTGATGGAACCACGCCTATCACCTTGAGGCGCACGATAGACCCGAGTCTGCCTGGATCACTAGATGAAGATTTATTGGGATCTGTGCAGGAGCTTTATGCCCGTGAAGTCACGGACGCGGCCTTGTCGAAGTCCACCAACGTGATGATTGGCTGGGCGGACCTTGGCACCCCGGTCACCACGCACATGGCGCGCCACGGAGCATCGGTGTATTCCCTTGAGAAAAGATTCAGTGGTTCCGGTGGACTGGATGTTCCACTTGCTCCTCTGGGAATTCAGCAGGCTCAAGCACTAGCTTCTGAGGTCGCCCGTCGCAATGAAGTGACTGCAATTATTGCCTCACCACTTTTGCGCACCCAACAAACGGCTCAATTCGTATCGGCGGCAATTGGTTTGCCCATTGTTACTATGCCCGAGTTTGCTGAGGCGGCGTTCGGAGATTGGGATGGATGCACATTCGCCGAAGTGAGTAAAAAGTGGCCTGAGCAATTGCGTGAATGGCTTGCAGGCACGGATATTGCGCCGCCAGGCGGTGAATCCTTTGCTCATGTTCGTGATCGGGTTGAGCAAGGACGTCGAGAAGTCCTCGATCGATTTGCAGGCGAGCACGTTTTGATCGTGTCCCATGTCACTCCGATCAAGATCATGACGAGTACGGCCATCGGGGCACCCCTAGATGCCCTTTTCAAAATGGAATTACCGCCGTGCTCTTTATCAAAACTCGCATGGTTTCCGGACGGTAACTCCAGCATGTTTTCATTCGCTGAATCAGGGCATTTGCACGGACTTGTTGTTGACGGAGCCTAGAACTTTAGGGCTGGGTTATCACAATTAACTCTGGCCTGCCCAGCCGGTTTTCCTCAATTTCGGCTGTGAAGCCAAGGCCTCTGAAGTAACCATCTAGATCTTCCACTCGTGCGGGAAGTTTTTTATTCGAGCTGAAGGATGCGCGCAGTAAGTCGCCTTTGGTGGCCTTGTTGAAGTGAGTCACGCTCTTACGTACTCCGTTGACCACGGTCATGACCTTTACTTCAATGGTGTTCTTTCTTTGGGGGAGAGGTGCGAGTTTCGTGTATGTGCCTGATCTCATGTCAACAAGTAATTCGTCTGTCAGTTTGTCAAGAACATGTGAAAGATCAGGCTTCCAGAAATTAATGAGCGTCCCGATATCTGGAAGTGCGGTTGACCCACTCAATCTGTACGCGGGAATAGGGGAATCCGGAAGAACAAAACCAAAAAGAGCAGAAGCCATGACAACAGATTCATTCATAGCCTTCTTGCCCTTGGCAGAAAGTGTGTTGTACTCCAAATGATCAAAAAGGACCCCGGTATATATCTCAATTGCTGGAGCGCAGTGGGCTGTTCGGATTGCCTTGTTCAGATTGAGAAGATCACTTTGGGTTGGTCCAAGTCCTAGTGCCTTAGACGCAACAGTGGGTTTTGAGGTGGTGAGCGCGATTAATGAATCAATAAGTTCATTCCGTTTTGGATTAAGTTCGGCAAAAGGCAATTTCTTGAGATTGAGAACGGGTCCCTTGATTGCGGGAGTTTTCCCCTCGCTCGGTGGAATCACGAAGTGCACTGCAGAAGCCTAGGCGAGCATTGTGATTGTTGGGCGGTTACCCTTGTCACTGGAACGAGTCGGTTGGGTGATCGCGGCACATAGTGTCGAGGAAAGTCCGGACTCCACAGGGCATGGTGGTGGGTAACACCCACCCGGGGTAACCCGCGGGATAGTGCCACAGAAAATAAACCGCCAAAGGTAACTTTGGTAAGGGTGAAACGGTGGTGTAAGAGACCACCAGTACCGCAGGTGACTGCGGTAGCTAGGTAAACCCCACCCGGAGCAAGGTCAAGAGGGTTCATAGGTGCCGAAGGTTCCCATGAATCTGAGCGAACGGGCGGCCCGCCTGATATTCGCTGGTAGACCGCATGAGGCCGCTGGTAACAGCGGTCCTAGATGGATGATCGCCGCCTGAGCAATCAGGTACAGGATCCGGCTTATAGACCGACTCGTTCCCCACCATTCTGGGACTCCAGATCGCCGAATCCCAGCTGGCAAGGCACAATGCTCCTATGCCCAGAATCAATGCTCCGACTATTGCCGAGCATCGAGAAGCGCGACGCGATGCCCTACTCGTTGCGGCTGCCAACCTCATGCAACAAGGAAAAACATTCACCGTGGCGCAGGTGGCACAAGAAGTCGGCCTTTCCCGTTCGGCGGTGTACGAGTATTACAACAGTGCTGCCGATTTAATTGCCGACGTTCTTGTTGACGAAATGGCAATGTGGGTGGATGAAATTACGCCTGCGGTTGATTCGGTGTCCGATCCACATGGTCGCATTGAAGCCTGGGTGCGAGGTGTGTTGGATTATGTCGCTGAGGGTCGACACGCTCTTCTCAAAGCGGCAGGATCCGTGGACCTTCCTGAAGCTCGGCGGGCGCAGGTCCAATCCATGCACCGTGAACTCGTTGCCCCCCTTTCAGAAGCTCTCACGGACATAGGAGTGACCGATGTCCGCCAAATGTCAGCATTCGTGTGGGGCGTTTTGGATTCTGCGATAAATCGGGTGGAGTCGCAGGGCTGTGACGCACAGACTGAGGGTAATTCTGTGATTACTTTCATTAAGGCAGGAATTTCCGCCGCGTAGCATTTCGAGTTCGATAACCCACAAGGGTGTGTGATCCCACGCGAGGACCACACACCCTTGTGTTTTCAGGCTTGTGTTTTCAAGCCACGTACTTAATTCAATTTATAGGTCACGGTCTGAACCATTGGTGCGAAGTTTTTGCCTCCGGTTGTCCACATGGTTACCTCGCATGTGCCGCTCGCTGCGATACCCGCAATTTTGGTGTCCTTCTCGGTAAAGGAGCAACCTGAGGACAGGATTGTTGGCGTCAGGCCTGAAGCCGTTTTGGCGCTGAAAGCTGAAGGTGTTTGGGAAACTGTTGAACCAGCCTTCGGTGAGAGGGTGATCGAGTCTGTCTTACGGTCGGCTTTCACGGGTGAAAAGACGGTGGGGAACACTCTCATATAAGCGGGGTTAGCGCTGTCTCGGCCTGCGCCCAGAATAAACACGGCACATGCGCTTGTGCCGGGCCGTGTGGTTGCCCTGCAGTCAACGGACGCTGGTGCGGTGGCACCGGATTGTGGATTCGGGTTGGTGCCATAAAACTCGCCATTGAGTTTGATCGTCGCGTTCACGGTATCGCGTGCCGCTGGTACTGCGGGTAAGTACACGGCGGATCCTGCGGAATTGTCACACAGGGTAGGTGCACTGCGTGGATTCGCAGGCACTGCGCAATGCAATGCATAAATACCCACGTTGGCAGGAATATTTGTCGCAACGACTGGTTGTTCCGAGCTGGTTGCTAGCGCGACAAGTGGCGTCATGTTGGTAAACCCAGCCACGGTGACGTTGTAGCTCCCTGAAGCAGATGCAGGTGAACCCAAGGTCGATCCAATGAGAACAAGTCCAGTTGCGCAGGCGATTGCCACACGACCAAGACGAGAACTGCGTGTCATTTTTCTCCTTATGTGTAGTTATTCGTGAGTGGTGCGATTACTTGAATGTGACGGGTACAAAAAGATCAGATGTGCGATCAAAACTTCGCGTGTGGTCTGCTCGCGTGACGATGGAACAGGACGTAACTCGGCAATCGATTTCACCAATTTTTGGCGATACAGAGAGCCTGACGCGAAATTTTCCGCCTTTTGTGAATGGCGTTGCTAGTGATTTGCCGTAGGCAGGTGGGTTTGATGACACCCAGGCCGAGGCGGGATTGGTTCCGGCCAGATTCACGCCACCACCACATGGGCCTGGTGCCGTAGCGGAGCCTTTCGCTGGAGTCACGCATAAGGCCACGTAGATGCCGATGTTGGGATTAAATCCTTTCCCTGAGACCCGAACTGAAGCCCCTGTTGAAGGGAGATTTTTCGTGGGAGTGACAGACAGGCTGGTAGCACCTTTTTTCTGTGTTGTTGCATGAATCGGAGTGCCCAATGAAGTCACGAGGGTAATGCTCAAGGTCGGAATAAGAATCGAAGTACTTATCAACTTCCTCAGTCGCCGCGACAACATGTAAGCAATCTAGGCAGCTTCCGTGCTGATTGCCTGACACTACGTCGGTCGATTCCGACAAGGTATCGGGAAGGCAGAGACGTTGGCATCCATAATGGCCGAGTGGGAATTCGCTCAATGGCCAGTGCTGGTTTACTCGCATGTATTGCCCTGGCCGCATGCGCGGTACCTGCAGATACCTCGAAGTCGAGTCAAGAACAAAATGCGGGCCAAGAATCAAACCTCAAAGACTCTGAAGTCATCTCCATTTCGAATTCGGATATTCCATTTCCCACGCCGGCGGATCAACCGTGGCCCGAGAATTCCGCCAAGAGAATTGTGACCCTGGCAAACGGTTCAGGTGAAGTGGTAGTCGCGCTAGGTGGAGCTGAACGAATAGTTGGTAGAGATGAAACAAGTAACGCCCCCGAAATAGATCAGGTGCCGGTCGTCACCAAAGCACATTCGGTCAGTGCCGAGCAAGTGCTGGCACTCTCACCTGACGTTGTCTTGATCGATGCCACAACATCACCCGCTGAGGCGATTCAGCAGATACGGGACGCAGGGGTTACCGTTGTGGAGGTTCCCGAAGCTTGGTCACGTATCGAAGTTGCAGACAAGATTCAAGCGATTGGCGCGGCCATTGGTGCACCTGAGAGCGCCATTGATTTCGCGCTAACCAATTCGATGGGATCTCAGTCGCAGTTACTTAGTGTGGGTAACCGCGTTGCCTTCCTATACCTTCGAGGCACATCTGCCATCTACCTGTTGGGTGGTGTGGGATCCGGTGCAGATTCATTGATCGCGGATTCAGGCGCTGTAGATGTTGGCGCTGAAGCGGGTATGGCGTCATTTACGCCATTAACGGCTGAAGAGCTCGTAAATCTCAACCCGGACACTCTGCTTGTCATGGAAAAGGGCTTGGAGTCAGTGGGTGGAATAGATGGGCTTTTTGCCCTCCCAGGCATTGCTCAAACAGACGCGGCCAAGACACGTCATGTTGTTGCGGTCGATGACACCCTGTTGCTCTCTTTTGGGCCTCGAACAGGTGCTCTCATTGATACCTTGCATGATTCATGGAAGCAGTTGAGTTAATCAGCTCATGCTGCATTATTTTCGCGCCCGAACGGTGATCCTTTTTACCGTAGTGCTCCTTGCTCTCATCATCACGGCAGTGATCGCTCTGTTGTCCGGTGCAGCGGCAAATGACAATGTGATCATTTGGAACATACGAGCTCCGCGAGTTGTGACGGCAATTCTTGTAGGAGGGGGACTGGCACTTGCTGGTGTTCTTCTCCAGGGATCGTTGCGCAATCCACTTGCTGATCCGGCACTCGTTGGCGTGTCGGCGGGTGCAGCGTTAGGGGCTGTGATGGGCGCAGCCATCGGTGTGGGCTACAACACCGTTGTGGCGGCGCTTTTCGCCCTCATTGGCGGGCTAGTGGCCGTATTCATTGTCGTATGGGTTGCCCGTACCCACGGACGCATAGAGGTGGTGACCGTGCTTCTTGGAGGTGTTGCGGTCACCGCATTTGCCTCTGCCGTCGTTGCGATACTTATCTCTCTCAGTGACCTTGCAGGCTCTCGACCCGTGAGTTTTTGGGCCACGGGTTCCTTCGCTTTGAGTAACTGGAACGGTGTGTGGTCCATTGCGCCTGCCGTAACTGTCGGTGCTGTGATTGCTTTCTGGATAGCGCCTGCGCTCAATATCCTTTCCTTAGGAGACGATGCTGCATTTGCAAGCGGTATCGAAGTGAAGAGCACTCGCATGTGGGCATTGATAGCGGCCGTCCTGCTCACGGGAGCAGGGGTAGCAGTTGTGGGCGTCATCGCCTTCATTGGATTGCTTGTGCCACACGCTGTTCGCCTGCTCATTGGCCCTAGCCACCGGGGACTTATGGCGGTGAGCGTGGTGGCAGGGGCTTTCGTTGTGGTTGCGGCGGACACCATTGCTCGCCTTATCGTTAGCCCCGCGGAATTGCCAGTTGGGGCGATAACCGCGATTGTGGGTGCACCCTTGTTCTTGGTAATCGTTGCACGAACTCGAAGTCGGCAAGGGGGGTGGGCATAACAATGGATGAAGTCACCCTGCACCACCCAATTAATCCGACGCCCGAATCGGTGACGTTGCAGGATTGCGTGTTACGAGGAACATCCGGTCGGATTCGTCTTGATCTGACCTCACTCGAATTCGCTCCAGGAATGGTCACTGCCGTTATCGGGCCAAATGGCGCAGGTAAGTCAACCCTGATGGGACTCGCTTCCGCAACATTACGTCCATCGGAAGGTCGCGTGCTATTTGGGGAAGTGAGTGCAGCCGACTTAAATGCCCGTGAAATGGCACAACGGAGAGCCGTTCTAGCCCAGGAGCTTTCGGTGCCTTTTGGTTTCAGTGTCCACGACGTTGTGAGTTGGGGTAGAACTCCTTGGCGCGGTACCAAGAAGCAACAACACGACTCCGCGGTAGTTGCAGGAGCATTAGACAGTTTGCAGATATCCGGAATCGCGAATCGTCCAATAAATGAATTATCAGGTGGTGAACGTAAGCGAGCCCATTTGGCACGCATTACGGCTCAGGAAACTACATGTGTATTTATGGATGAACCGGATGCAGATCTTGACCTGTCAGGTCTGGCGATTTTGGATTCAACAATCAGGAGGATGAATGACCAAGGGGCAACAGTGGTCATCAGCACCCACGACATTCAACGTGCTTCGCATTTCGCAGACCGTATCGTCCTCGTTGCTCAGCAGAAAGTCCTTGCACACGGGGAGACCCGTTTGGTTCTCAATTCAGATGTACTGAGTGAGGCCTATAAGGCTCGTGTGGAAATCGAGTGGGGGGATAGGTGCGTCACGCATATTTCCATCCGTGGATAACCCCAGTCTCCATCCGTGGATAACCCCAGTCTCCATCCATGGATAACCCGAGGGTTTGTGAGTTACTGGTGTGGATGTGATCTATTTTTGTGGAAATGAGCGCTGACCGCTTGAGTCAAGGTGGTGAACCACGATCCGACATGAATCGCCTAACCTCGTGAAATCTTCTGAAGAAAGCAGATCAACCAGGTGCTTTCGAACACTGGCCACATGGTCAGGCGCCGCGGCCACAATTTTGTCCCACCCGGAGGGCGTGAGGACCGCCCACGTGCCGCGGGCATCGTCAGTACAGGCCTCCCGGCGAATCAGTCCAGCTTTCTCCATTCGATCAATTTGATGCGATAGGCGGCTTCGAGAGCTCAATGTTCGTTCTGCCAGCTCGCTCATGCGCATGCGTCGATCCGAATTCTCAGATAGTTGAACCAGAATTTCGTAGTCGGCATTAGAGAGTCCGTGAGCCTCCATGAGTTCCCGATTCAGTTCCGCATTCAGCAGTCGCGAGGCATCCAGCCACGCCCTCCAAGCGTCCTGTTCCGCCGAACTGAGCCATTGAGTCATTGAGTGAATTCCCATAACTTCACGCCGCCCACAAGGCCGGCTGTATTGGGGACAACTTCTACAAGCGGACCAAGGTCAATGTCGGTCAGTAATTTGGAATTCCCACCGCCGATATAAATCCGATCAGGAAAAAGCTTGGCATCGAAATCCTGTACCGCACGATTGACCAATTTGATCCACTGTTTGTTCCCAATGAGTTTACGGTATGCATTTCCCAATTGAATATCGATGCTTTCACCTGCAAATGTTCCGTGCGAAAGTTCCATATGGGGGAGAAGGCTCCCATTGTGGAAAAGGGACGTTCCCACGCCAGTTCCCAGAGTCATGACGAACTCAGTCCCTTTGCCGGTGACAACTGCGCAGCCTTGAACATCTGCATCGTTGGCGAGCAAGGTGGGTACGCCGAGTACGTCTGAGATTTTCTGTTGAAGCGGGTATCCGTCCCAGAGCCAAAATAACTCGGGATCTCTTGGGCCATCCTTGATGGCACGAGCAAAGGCAACAACCCTCAACGTTTTTCCATCGCGAACCATGGCAGGAAATCCAACCGAGACTCGATCAAACCGAGGAAAACCTTCAACTAGGTCCCTGATCAAAGACAAGAAGAGTTCAGGTGGGCATGGGTACGGGGTCTCGATTCGGGTGCGCTCATTGATGGGGTTGCCATTGCTGTCTAGTACAAGGGCCTTGATGCCACTGCCACCCACATCGATAGTCAGAGTAGAGCTGGATTTGGATTCTCGGGTCATTGCAAGAAATCTAGACCGTGGGATCTGGAAGTGTCAGTATTTCCGCGCCGTCGTCTTGAACTACCAAGGTGTGCTCGAATTGAGCAGTCCATGATTTGTCTTTCGTGGTGGCGGTCCACCCGTCTTTCCACATATCGAATGCAATTGTGCCAAGAGTGAGCATGGGCTCAATTGTGAAAGTCATTCCCGTCTCGATTTCCTGAGTCGCGCCGGGATCATCAAAATGAGGAATTATCAGGCCACTATGGAATGATGTACTAATTCCGTGACCTGTGAAGTCGCGCACAACGCCATATCCAAAGCGCTTAGCGTAACTTTCAATCACACGTCCGATAACGTTTATAGGTCGCCCCGGCCTCACTGCTGCGATTGCCCGCATGGTTGCTTCATGGGTTCTCTCCACAAGTAGCTGAACTTCTTCAGAAACATCTCCACACAGGAACGTTGCATT
>CAZVLV010000029.1:0-10798 GCA_964628015.1 uncultured Aquiluna sp.
GGTGTGCTCATCGGTGTTTTTCTGGTCAGTGGCGCTGCCAGCATTCTGCTCTTTGGGGCACTTCCCGTGGCGGTGGCCTACTTTGGTGGAGCTACCTCCTCCACGACCCGAATAGTCACCGTGATGGTGGTGTCCGGAACCCTCGCTCGAACCTTTGACGGATCGCCGGTTCTATCAGCGCTGTTGGTTGCCGTGGTGGCTTTCCTCATTGGGTTATCCGCTCGACGAGGATTGTCCAGCCCTATTTTGTTTGTGGGAATCTCACTCGCATTTCTGATAATCAATCCGCCGAAACTTGGCCAATCCGGTAACCAAGCACTTGACGATCTCAATCCCGTACTCGTGACCGCGGTCCTGTTACTCATTGGTGGGCTGTGGGCACGGTTGGTGATCGCGACAATTCGCAAGTGGATTCCGAATACACCGGAGACTTCATCGCGCTCCATGAAAGTACTCATTCCCTACGGCTTAGCTCTGGGAATCTCCACCGGACTTGCCACCTACTTCCTCATGACCTACTCGCCCGGTGGCGTTGGCGCTTGGCTGATTTTGACAATCTTTGTGGTGTATCAGCCGGACCCAGAAAGACGCCGAGCTCGCACCCGCGATCGAGTCATTGGAACCCTTGCCGGCGGTGTTGCCGCTTTCATCATCCTCGAAATTCTAGAAGCCCTGGATTGGCAGCGAGGACTGGCGCAATTATTTTTGGCACTGATATTCATTGCCGTTTCCATGTCTTATTTTGTTCCTGGCCCATATTGGAAGTACGTGTTCTTCTTAACTCCAGGTATTGTGCTTTTGGATTCCAATGCCGTCACTGACCAAACAACCGTGGATTTCTTGCGTGTGGCCTACACGCTCATAGGAATAGCCATTGCCTTGGTGACTGGACTTGTCGTGCAACTCATCACGCAAACAATTTATGGGAAAAAATCGACTACTCCGGATCAATCACACTGATGTCTTCATCAGACCGATGCACGGTCTCAATGGAAAAAGCCGGCACGCAGATCGCGAAATACCGTGCACCTTCATCGGTGTAGTAACGAACCCATTCACCACTTCGGGCAATTACCGCCTGTCCCGCCTTCACGTGAATTGGACCGTCCTCGCTGTCTACGGTGAGCGCACCGTCAACAACCACGGTGAATTCATCAAATTCCGGTGTCTGGACGGGCTCACCCCAACCCGCGGGCGCCACCATTAAGGCAATAGACACGGAGTCGTCGCCGGTGGATGCATGGCCGGCGAATTCTTGAATTACTTTGCCGCCAGGCACGGGGATTTGAACGGGTCCGGGGATTAATTCAGGCATGGATTTCCTTAAGTGATTTTTTCGATGATGAGGGGCAGTCGATTAACGTCGTTGGCAGAGCCAATAGTGACAGGTGATTCATCAAGTGCTTGCTGTGCCAACTCAAAACGTGGTTCCTCGTCTGTGAACATAGTTAGGAGTGGTTCACCCGCCATGATCTGCTCCCCTGGCTTCTTATGCAGCATGATGCCAGCACCCGCACTGACCTGATCCTCTTTGCGGGCCCTGCCTGCACCCAATCGCCACGCAGCTATGCCTACTGCCAGGGCGTTCATGGTGGTGATGGTGCCCGATTCTGTTGCCGTGATGGTGTGCTGGAATTTAGCGGTGGGAAGGGGTGCGCTGTTTTCGCCACCCTGAGCGGCAACCATACGTTGCCAGACGTCAAAGGCTTGACCATTGTCTAGTTTTTCCGCCGGGTCTGTATCAATGCCGGCAAGTTGGAGCATCTCGCGGGCAAGTGTGAGTGTGAGTTCCCGGACATCGGCTGGACCACCACCCTGGAGCACATCGATACTTTCCTGAACCTCGAGGGCGTTACCGACCGCCAAGCCCAAAGGAACATCCATGGCGGTGATCAACGCTGTGGTCTTCACACCAGCGTCATTTCCGAGGTTGACCATGGTGCGGGCCAACTCCCGAGCCTTGTCCGGATCCCACATGAATGCACCGTTGCCTGTTTTTACATCGAGGACCAGTCCCCCCGCACCTTCGGCGATCTTTTTACTCATGATGCTCGATGCAATGAGAGGGATAGCTTCCACCGTTCCGGTGACATCGCGTAATGCGTAGAGTTTCTTATCCGCGGGAGCAAGACCTGGACCCGCCGCACAAATCACCGCGCCAACATCCTGCAAAATCTGGTGCATTTCATTATTGGTGAGGTCAGCTTTCCAACCCTTGATGCTTTCCATTTTGTCGAGGGTGCCTCCGGTGTGGCCAAGGCCGCGACCGGATAACTGCGGAACCGCAGCACCACACGCAGCGACTAGTGGGGCTAGTGGAAGAGTGATTTTGTCACCCACACCACCGGTGGAGTGTTTATCCACGGTGGGTTGGGACAGATCACTGAAGTCCATTCGCTCACCGCTGTTAATCATGGCGGTTGTCCACTCCACAATCTCACGTGAATTCATGCCGTTGAGCAAAATCGCCATGGCGAGGGCAGCCATTTGTTCATCGGCAATGACACCGCGGGTATAAGCGTCGATTGTCCAATTAATTTGATCGGTACTTAATTCGTGGTGGTCACGTTTTGCGCGAATAATGTCTACGGCTGCGAACGGTTCTGTGCGGTTCATGGTCGATCTAATTGCGATCGATCCTCGGCACGTGCCTCGAGGTCGTCGGGGCCAAATGCCTGCGGGAGAATCTCGGAAAGAGTCTTGATGCCCTCCGGTGTTGTGATCAAAGTCGTGGGCGTGCCGTTTTCCCAGAGCAGTTGCCTGCACCTGCCACAAGGCATCAGTGAGTTGCCATGTTGATCGACGCACGTAATGGCGGTGAGCTTGCCGCCACCTGTTGCGTGAATGCTGGACACCATGCCGCACTCGGCACACAGCCCCACACCGTACGCCGCGTTTTCGACATTGCAACCCACCACGATCCGGCCGTCGTCCATGAGCCCGGCAACACCGACCTTAAATCGGGAATAGGGGGCGTAGGCCTTAGCCATGATGTCTTCTGCGGCCGCCTGTAACTGGGCCCACTGTTCGGGTGTTGTCATGTGCTTAATGTCACCTGTCTCCCGAATCACTGTTTCTCAAATGGTTGGCCGTCAGCCGCTGGCGGTCGCGCTCGACCAACCAATCCGGCCACAACAATGATCGTGACCAGATACGGGGTCATGGCCAAGAACTCGGTGGGAATGGGTGTGTTGATCAGGGCCAACTTCTGTTGGAAGGATTCGGAGAACCCAAAGATCAAAGCGGCGCCGAATGCTCCCACGGGATTCCACGCACCGAAGATCATGGCTGCCAGACCAATAAAGCCGGTGCCACCGGTCATGCCTTCATCAAAACGTCCCACCGTGCCAAGGGTGAACCAGGCACCCGCGAAACCGCCCACCATGCCGCCGTAAATCACGGCGAGATAGCGGGTCCTGGACACACTGATACCGAGGGAGTCAGCGGCCTTGGGGTTCTCCCCGACCGAGCGGGTACGAAGACCCCAGCGACTGCGGAACAACATGTAGGTGGTGAATGCCACCAGGGCAAACATGGCGTAGACGATCACGGTCTGATTGAAGAACATGGGACCGATGATCGGGATGTCACCGAGAATGGGAATCTTGATGGACGGGAAAATCGGTGCGTCATTCCACTCTGGACGCGACACCAGAACCTGGGCGGTAAGGAATGACGTCAAACCCAATACCAGAATATTGATGACCACACCAATGATGATTTGATCCACTCGGAAATTTATGGCCAAAAAGGCTAGGAGTAAAGCGAGCAACCCTCCGATGACTGTGGCGGAGATCAGGCCAATCCAGCCGCCCACCAGTGAACCCATGACCACACCTGTGAACGCACCACCGAGCAACATGCCTTCAATACCAATATTGACCACACCTGCGCGCTCACACAAAATACCGGACAGGGCACCTAAAGCAATGGGTGTTGATCGCGCAATGGTGGACACCAACATGGAGATTAAGGAGAATTCCTCGCCGGCAGTTGCCCACACCATGACGGCAACAACGAAAACTGCGAAAGAGATTCCCAGAATCATGGTGGATTTGCTTTGGAATCCTTTGATGAATTGGGTGCCGCCGAGGAATCCCAAAACGAGAGCAAGAATGTAAAGAGATGCGGTGCTGGGTACCGATAATGCTTCAAGTTGGAAGCGTTCATCCGGGAAACTCAAACCAAAAGTGGAATTACCTTCGGTCGCGGGTGCCAGGATAAACATGACAACACCGGCCAGAATCAATAGCACCACACCGGTAATGCGGGCACGCCTGATCTTGTTCTTGGTAAGTGCCTTAGTTTTTTTCTCACCTGCGGCATAAGGCTCAACAGGAAGCTCTTGGTATTCGTATCCGTTACCTTGGGTGCTCATGCTCCCCACCCCTTACTGATCTGAGTAGAAGCAACAGGTTTCTTCAATCGATAGATCGCAGAAATGAGTGCCGGGGCGGCAACAAACATGATGATCAAAGCCTGAATAACCGATATCAGGTCAATGCCAACATTCGCGGACACTTGCATTTCTTGACCACCTGCCCGCAAGCCACCAAAGAGCAACGCCGCGGCCACAACGCCATAAGGATTACTGCGGCCCAGGAGAGCCACGGCGATTCCGTCGAAGCCCAGTCCTTCACTAAATCCAGGAGTTGCGCGGTCGAGAACACCAAGGACTTGACCTGCACCCGCTGAACCGGCAAGGCCACCGGCGATCACCATGACCAGGATGTACACCTTGGTGACCGAGATACCTGCGTAACGGGCTGCGTTGGGATTCGCACCTACCGCGCGAAACTCGAAACCTATTGTGGTGCGAAACAGCAACCAGGAAATGAGTACCGCGGCACCGAGTGCCACGAATAGACCCGCGTGCACCCGCAGCGCCGGGTCAATACTCGAAAGGAAGGCGGGGTAATTCGCGGTGGACTCAACATTTTTTGAGATCGGGTCATTGCGACCCTCGCGCTGGAAGATATCCGTCTTGAGGAAGTAGTCAACCAATCTCAATGCAATGTAGTTGAGCATGATCGTGGTGATGACTTCATGGGCCCCCGTCTTGGCCTTGAGCACACCGGGAATGAATCCCCAGATCGCACCCCCAACAACTCCGGCGAGAATCGCCAGAGGAAGGTGCACGTACAAGGGAAGGCCCGTGATGGAGAAACCCACCCACACCGCGAACATTCCACCGATCAACGCCTGACCTTCACCACCAATATTGAAAAGGCCTGCGCGAAAAGCCAGGGCCACCGACAACCCGGCGAAAATCAATGGGGTGGCCGCCGTCAATGTTTCAGAGATAGCTCGAAGGGATCCCACGGAACCTTGCACGAGGGCCGCGTACGCCCTCATGGCATCGGAGAAACTGGAACCGGTGAGCATGATGATGAACACACCAATAATGAGGGCGGTCAGAATTGCGAGAAGTGGAATAACCAAGCCGGTTCGCCAGTCGGTGGCGGTGGCCAATCGCAAGGCAAATGAGCGATCCTTAGGGTTGACCAATTCTTCTTTCTCTTGTGGAGTCAAGTCGGCGTTCATGCTGCCTTCCCTGCCATGTAAAGGCCCACCTGCGTGGGTGTGGTCTCGGAGGCTTTCAAGGATGCAACGATTTTGCCGTCAAACATCACGAGAATACGATCGGAGAGGGCAAAGATTTCATCAAGTTCGGTGGATACGACCAAAACTGCTGCACCACTGTCACGCTTTCGCACAATTTGTTCATGAATGTATTCGATGGAACCAAGATCGATCCCGCGTGTGGGTTGTGCCAATAACAGTAATGGCACTTCGCGACTGAACTCTCGGGCCACAATCATTTTTTGTGCGTTACCACCAGAGAGTGCGCTGCCCGTGTTCTCAATGAGTGGCGGCCGGACATCGTAATCCTTGACCAACTTCTGCGCGGATTCTTCAATTGCCTGGCGCTGCATCCGAATGCCTTTGGAATAGGGCTTTGCGTAGTAGGAATCTAGAACTAGATTCTCGGCAACCGTGAAAGAACCAATCATGCCCATGTGGTTTCGGTCTTCAGGAACGTGCGCTACCCCATCTTTGTGAATTCTCCGAGGGGTTGAGGTGCCAATTTCTTCACCCAGCAAAGTGATGTGTCCCCCCGCAAGTGGAATGAGACCCGTGATGGCCTCAACGAGTTCGGTTTGGCCATTGCCCTGGATGCCCGCAACACCCACTATCTCTCCAGCGCGAACATCGAGATCAATGTTATTGAGCAGCGGTCGGCCGTAATCGTCAATCACGAGAACTTCATTCATGGACAACACAACATCGCCCGGTGCGGATTCGGACTTAGTCACGGTGAGATCAATATTGCGACCCACCATCATGGAAGCGAGTTCTTCAGGAGTTGCCGTCTTGGGATTCGCCTGACCCACGACTTTGCCTCCGCGCAACACGGTGATGTGATCCGCGATTGCGAGAGCCTCCTTAAGTTTGTGGGTAATGAAAATGATGGTGGCTCCACGGGCCTTCAATTCTTCAACGATTCCGAAGAACTCGGTGACTTCCTGCGGAGTCAACACTGCAGTTGGTTCATCGAAAACCAGTATTTTTGCACCGCGCAACAGCACCTTGATGATTTCTACGCGCTGCTGGATTCCCACGGGGAGATCCTCGACAAGTGCGGTGGGATCAACGGCCAGGCCATATTTGCGGGAGATTTCTTCGACCTCCGCATTTGCTTTTTTGCGATTCAAGATATTGCCCGCGATGGTGGGTTCAACCCCAAGGACTACATTCTCTGCGACCGTGAAAACAGGCACCAACATGAAGTGTTGGTGCACCATGCCGATACCAGCTTTGATCGCCTGACCAGGATCTTCAAAGTGTTGTTGAACACCGTCGATGATGATTTCGCCGCTATCGGGTCGGTAGATTCCCGAGAGGATGTTCATCAGGGTGCTTTTGCCTGCACCGTTCTCGCCGATTAGTGCAAGGACCTTGCCTGATTCAGCGGTGAGGGATACGTCGTCGTTGGCCAGCACGCCCGGGAACCTCTTGGTGATCCCGCGCAATTCAAGTTTCACGAGTGATTCCCTTTCGCCAAGTTGAGGGTGGTCAGGTTAGTGAGGGGTAATGCTACCGATTTCAGCATGGGACGGGGTCTGAATTTTCGTAGGGGTGGTTGTTCACATGAAAGAGGGGTCTGAATCTCTCCAGACCCCTCCTCATGCATCTATTACCCGATGAATTAAGCGTAATAGACGGTGTGAACTAATTAACCCTTGACGCTGATGGAGCCGTCAATGATGCCCGCACGAATGGTGTCAAGCTGTGACTGCAGTTCTGCAGGTACAACCGATGCCAGGTCGTTGTAGGGGGCAAGGTTGACGCCACCGTTTTCGAGGGTACCGATTGTGACGCCACCTTCGAAGGTGCCATCAACAACGGCCTTGATTGCATTGAATGTGGTGACATCCATTTCCTTGAGTACCGAGGTGAGGTACACACCAGCGTTTGCTGTATCAGAGATGAACTGATCGCTGTCCACGCCGATGATCATCAGCTTGTCGGTGCCCAATTCGCTGGCCAGTGCGGCGGAGCCGAGGCCTACAGGACCGGCGACCGGCATGACAATGTCAGCACCTTCGTCCACCAGGTTCTGTGCGAATGTGCGGCCGTCATCGAGTGACTCGAAGTTCTCGGTGAACAGACCGGACTGTGTTGCGGGATCCCAACCGAGAACCTCAACATTGGTGCCGTTGTCAGCGTTGTACTTCTGAACGCCGTAGTAGAAACCATCCATGAAGATGGTCACTGGTGGAATGTTGACGCCACCGAATGTTCCAACCTTGCCGGTCTTGGTCACGCCTGCTGCGAGGTAGCCAGCGAGGAATGATGCTTCGTCAGTGTTGAAGATCTGACCGAGAACGTTGTTGTTGGTGATGTCGCCTTCTGCGTATGCATAGTCAACAATGGTGAAGGGCAGATCTGGATTAGCATTTGCTGCTTCCATTGTGGCATCGCCCAAGAGGAATCCAACGGTCACAATGATTCCGCAACCCTGGTCAACGAATGACTGGATGTTTGGTGCGTAATCTGTTTCTGACTGTGACTCAAGAACTGCTGCTTCAACGCCGAGCTGATCTGCAGCATCGGTGACACCCTTGAATGCCTTCTGGTTGAAGCCCTTGTCATCGACGCCACCGACGTCAGTGATCTGGCATGCCTTGATGGATGCTGCAGCTTCTTCAGAAGCAGCTTCGGTTGCGGACTCGCTCGCTGTTGCTGCGGCGGTCTCTTCTGTTGTGTCGCTCGAGCTGCAGCCAGCTAGAACGATAGCTGCAACGCCGACGATGGCGGCAGCCATTTTCATATTGGTTCGCAATGTATCTCCTATTTATTAGTGCACGCGTTGACGAGGGTTCACCTAGTTCGCGTGCATGTGATCACGCTGGCAGCCTAGTCGGCGAAGGTTACGAAAGAGATGCCAGACGGGTCATTAAAAGAGTTACAAATCGGTCACGGTCAATGTGCGTACCGACATGGGTATTTGCGGGTTTATCCGTCACCGAATACACGTCCACAACAGTTCTGCCCAAGGTCAGTTCACTTTGTGTTTCTACTGTGACGTTTGTGAAAATTGTCATCACGAGTGACGGATCAATGAGGTGGGCAATTGTCACAGCGTCGTGGATCGGCGCCCCTGGCCACCCAAATCTGTCCTGATGAAATCCCACAAAGTGATCCAAGAGCTGCGCTACAAAGTCTCCGCAGGCCCCACTCCCCCGAAGTTCATTGGCGTGGGAGTCATCCAGCCAGGCCTCATGGGTTACTTCCAGTCCAATCATTGTCTTTTTCAGGTCCGAGCTCATGACAATATCTGCGGCCTCTGGATCGACCAGGATGTTGAATTCCGCCGCCGGAGTCCAGTTGCCCAGGCCAATGGCCCCACCCATGAACACGAGTTCCTGAATATTGTGATGAACATGACCTAATTCGGTGACCACTCGCGCCATATTGGTCAAAGGTCCGGTTGCCACCAATGTAATCGGTTCAGTTGTTGCCTGCGCAACGCTTTCGATGAACCCCACAGCATCCGATGAATTCGCAGAGCGACTCGGTGCAGGCGGCACAGGACCGTCAAGTCCGCCATCACCGTGCATGGATGCCGCTGTCCGTAACTCCCGAACACGTGGTCGATCACTACCGGAATGAACAGGGATATCCGCACGATGCACCATGTCTAACACGATCAGTGCATTGCGGGTGGCGTTCTCCATCAAGGTGTTCCCCGCCACGGTTGTCACACCGAGTAATTCCAGTTCAGGACTGGATGTGGCCAACATGATTGCCAGAGCATCGTCGTGACCTGGGTCGCAATCGAGAATGATTTTCCGTGTAGGTGTGAACATGTGCTCACGTTAATGGATTAGTTCGACTACTCACTACAAGTCGCGAGAAGCTTTAGAAGAAATCCTTCGGGACGTACACACCCCACACTTTTCGCAAGGCATCGGATACTTCACCGACTGTTGCCTTCGCCTTGAGCGCTTCTTTCATGGGGTACAAAAGATTGCCATTGCCCTGTGCGGTGGAGCTTATGGTTTCCAAGAGCTCTGCAACTTTCACGTTGTCGCGGTTAGCGCGCAATTTCTCGAGTCTGGCCACCTGCTCTGCTTCAATGGCCGGATTCACTCGCAGTGGTTCATATGGTTCTTCTTGATCAATAGTGAACTTATTCACGCCGACTACGACTCGTTCACCCGCATCAATTTCTTGAGCGATTGCATAAGCCGTGTTTTCAATTTCCAGTTTCTGAAATCCCTGCTCAATTGCTGCAGCAGCGCCGCCACGGGCCTGCACCTCAGCCATGAGCTCGAGGGCTACTTTCTCGACATCGTCGGTGAGCGACTCCATGGCATAAGAGCCCGCGAACGGATCAACGATCTCGGTGACATCAGATTCAAAGGCAATCACCTGCTGGGTGCGCAAAGCTAAGCGCGCAGCTTTTTCCGTGGGCAGAGCAATTGCTTCATCGTACGAATTTGTATGCAGTGATTGGGTACCACCAAAAACTGCGGCAAGTGCCTGCACGGCGACCCGAACCAAATTCACTTCCGGCTGTTGCGCGGTTAATTGCACACCTGCGGTCTGAGTATGAAAACGCAGCATCCACGACTTGGGGTTCTTGGCGCCGAATTCCTCGCGCATGATTCGCGCCCACATTCGGCGAGCCGCCCGGAATTTAGCAATCTCTTCCAGAATGGTGGTGCGGGAGACAAAGAAAAAAGCCAATCTGGGTGCGAATTCATCGACATCAAGGCCCGCATCAATGGCAGCTTGAACATACGCCTTGCCATTAGATAATGTGAATGCGATCTCCTGCGCGGGATTGGCACCGGCCTCTGCCATGTGATAACCCGATATTGAAATCGTGTTCCAGTTTGGCAATTCATCTTTGCAATAGGCAAAAATGTCTGTGATTAATCTGACCGATTCCTTAGGCGGATAGATATAGGTGCCTCGCGCAATGTATTCCTTCAGGACATCGTTTTGAATTGTGCCATTGAGCTTTGTTGCATCAATTCCATTCTCTTCAGCAACCAACTGGTAGAGCAATAACAAAATCGCTGCTGGGGCATTAATGGTCATGGAAGTGGAAACTTCATCGAGTGGAATTCCATGAAAGAGAGTGCGCATGTCTTCAATGGAGTCAATGGCCACCCCCACCTTGCCCACCTCGCCGTGAGCTAATGGAGCATCGGAATCCATACCCATTTGGGTCGGGAGGTCAAATGCGACCGAAAGTCCCGTGGTACCTGCGGCAAGGAGTTGC
>CAZVLV010000030.1:0-10771 GCA_964628015.1 uncultured Aquiluna sp.
TGCGGGGTGACGGGCATAACTTTGACCCCGCAGAGCCAGGAGGGTTAATGTTTCGCGGCTCACCCATTTATTCAATTGGGCCGCAGGGCGTTCACCGCACCCCACTTCAAAAACCATGCGAGCCATGTGGCTGGCCCAGCTGACAGGGTGGGGGACCTTGGTGGGAAATCCTTCATCATTAATCACTTCAATGTGAGAGGACAGCTCGTGTCTCGAGGGGGAAGGTACAGATCGCACCGCTGGTAACCCGGGTGCGATGTCCCATTTCAACGCAAGGGGCAGTTGATCGCTGGACTGGCCACCTTGGATGAGCGTCAGGGTGGGAGTGGGTGCGGTGCCGTTATCCAATGTTTTCGCGGTATCCCACTCAGGGATTAATGGATCGGTCATGACTTTTCCTGTCTCGATGTAGCCTTTATTTGATTATGTTTGCTTGCGTTTGTATGTATTCGCATTATCGACCTGCGGCAATACTTACTGTCAAGGCTAGAAAGAGACCTGTGGATTTCTTCCGGGGAAGAGCCCGATTCATGATGCGTTGTATTCATTTGTCTAGATTTATTCAACTGTCTAAGTGAGTTATGCCCAAAAATTCGAGATCTAATCACTTGTTTTCCACGAATGTGGTTATCCACAGTTTTTTATCCACATGAAATGCTCGCCACTGGATTACCTGCTGCTGTCGGCGGACAATCACCACGTGGTGGATAGGGAAGACGTACAGGTGCATCCACGCTGGATTGAGGCGCAAGCCGCACTCCAGGCCGACTGTGATCGCGATGTCCTCGATGAAGCTGCTGGTTTAGCTGAGGCTGAGTTATCGCAGATCGCCGTGAGGGATCTCATTCATGATTCTGTTGGCGGCTTCATCCGCATCCGTATGCCTTCGGGAAGATCACCTGCCGTTATTGCGGGTATTTTGTCTGGCGTACTTAAGGGTGATTTCGCAGGAACGAGTATGCACTGGATGGTCATTGACGGGGTCAGGGCAGTGAATACTGGATCATTCACATCTGTGCGAGGGCTAAAAAGATTCGTGAGCCCTATACCCTCCGCGCCGCCTAAACACAGTGAACTAGCCCGCGAGCTCGGGCTGCACGCGTGGTTACGGGATCGAATCGGCCTTCGAGTTGCTGTGCATTGCGGTACGTACACCTGTACCGGAGCATTGATCGAAGTGGGAGTTGATTTTGCCTGCATACTTCAAGGACAACTCCCAGAGTTATTTCCTCTGGCTGCTATTGACGAACTGGAGATCGTCTAGAGGAAGGATTCATCCTTACTCAAGGGATGCGAATCGACAAACTTTTTCGTTTGCGCATACATATCTGCAATGTATTTTTCCAATACTTCACTTTCGACCCGCCATTGGCCTCGTCCCCCTACCTTTATTGCGGGTAACTCACCATTGCGCACAAGGGCGTATGTCTGGGCGGCGGAAATATTCAAAGTGTCGGCAACATCGGTCAACGTCAGAAAACGCGGGGTGCTGGTGGTGAGTGTTGCATCAGGCACAAGTCGTTCAGGCATGGGTTGATCGTGTCAAATATGTCACCGTCAGGCAGCAGGTGAATCGTGGGCTGTGGATAACCATTTTTATTTTTTGGCGAGGTGTTCCATAGTCAGTTCATCGGAATTCACGTTGGGTTTCCTAGCAGAGATTTCCGTGAAGAGATTTCCGTGAAGAGATTTCCGGACGAATATGTTCCGGACGGATGTGGGCAAAGGAGTGCCAATGCAGTGGGGAAAGCCAAGCAAAGTACAACGATCCCGAGTTTCACGCTGGGGCGATGCTCGACTGTGGTTGGGCGTCACCGTGTTGATCGGATCCATGTTCTTGGGTGCTCGGGTCATGGCCTCAGGCGAGGAGACTGTCACTCTGTGGCGGGCAACATCGGATCTTGCGGTGGGTAGTTCCCCCGTTGCCGTAGAACCCGTTGTAGTTGCTTTGGCCGGTGCAGAGGAGTCCTACTTCCAAGGACTTGTTCCGCCCACAGACGTTGTCATCCGGCCTGTCGGCGTAGGGGAGTTCATTCCACACGGTGCCCTTGGCGCCGCAGATCTCACGCCGGTGCGAGTTGTTACGGTGCCAGTTAATCCCCTGCATGTTGCCTTAGGAGTAAATGCTGGTGATCAGGTTGACGTCTGGACGACCGTCGATTCCTCACATGTTTCTACCATGTCGACCTCGGCACAGATGCCCAACAAAGTCCTCGCGAATATCACAGTTTCGGAGATAGCTCGAGATGTTGTCGGCACAGGCGGCGATATCGGCGTCGATTTGTTGGTTCCCGAAACAGATGTCCCCAGTTTGGTGCTCGCCATGCGTACCGGAGATATCGATTTGGTCAAAGTGCCTTTGGCCGAGACCATCGATCCAGTTGGTGCGGGGGCTGCATTGTGATTCAGGCTCGTCAACACATCCAGTCCGTGACGCGCCCCATGCTGTGGGGGATCAGTGATCCAACAGTAGAAAGCGTCCTCCTTTCTCACGCAAACAAAGCAGGAATTGACGTGCGTCGGCGGTGCGTTGATGCTGTGGAATTGGTGGCGGCTTGCACGGTGTCTGCAGGTGCGCCAGTTCTGGTGCACATGGATCTGCCACGACTTAGTCGTGAAGTCCTTGGAGCGATCATGGATCACACCCGAGAAGTCACGATTATCACGAGTACAGATCAGCAATACGCCTTGGCAACATCGTGGGGGTTTGGTCGGGTTATTCACTGCAGTGACTCGAAAAATCTCGGACCGATGGCTGATGCCTTGTTTAGTCCCACCATTCCAGGGATGCACACGGTTCCAGGCATGCACACGGATTCGATTCCCCAATTTGGTGACCAGCATGGCACTACTTCTCTAGGGGCACATGTTGTCTGCATGTGGAGTGCTACCGGTTCCACAGGCAGATCCACTCTGGCTTTAGGTTTATCTGAGGCATGGGCTCGCAGTGGTGAGCGAGTTCTACTTATCGATGCTGACACCTATTCACCCTCGTTAGCCACTGCATTAGGCATCACAGACGACCTCAGCGGAATTGTTGTGGCCTGCCGATATGTCGATCAGAACTCTCTCGATCAACGCAGTCTGACCAGTGCATGCCGGGAATTGAAGGAAAATTTATGGATACTTACTGGACTCAGCGATCCCCAGAGGTGGTCGGAAGTGGGTGGAGCATCATTAGCATCCGTCATTGAACGGGCTCGGGAATTCTTCGATCGGGTTGTCCTTGATATTGCGCCCATTGTTCTCGAAACACCGGAGCCACTTGGTGGTAATTTCCCTGGTGCCAATTTGAGCGACCCACTTGCCCGACTTCGGCCCGTGAGAAATGCCGCGGGTGCAGCCGCATTACAGGCGGCAGATACCGTCCTGGTCGTGATCCGCCCTGATGTAGTCGGCGCATTGAGACTCGTTCACGATTTTGGGGCTGGTCGCAGATGCTTTCCGAACGCTGAACCGGTTTTCCTTGTGAATCGGGTGCCAACCAAGCTACGTGCGGAGTTGCAACGCGAATTCGGTGAAATCTGCGCTGGGTTGACTGTCAACGAGGATCGTGGGGGAGCACCTGCCACACGTTGTGCGCCCACATTGGTCATGATCCCTGAGGATTCCGTTGCATTGGCTATGGTCAGGGAAGGCGCGACCATGGCGGAAACAAAAGTCACATCAAAGATATTTATCTCCATGAAGAAATTGGCTGATGAACTCGGTGCAGGTGTGCCGGGTAAACAGTCAGTTCGCAGGTCACGGGGAAGGAAGAACCACCACAAGATCACCGATTTTGGACCATTTATAAAGCTTCTTGGCATCTTCGGCCGCCATGCGAATACACCCGCCAGTAGCAATCGGTAGTCCTAATTGCTTGACCGAATGCATCATGCTGCCGTCGTAATACTTAGGAATGCTGTGAAAACCGATAGGTGTTTTACCATCATTTCCGTACGCGAAGCGAGTCATGTGATCAAAGGTCACTTTAGAGTTGGGGTTACCGCTGCGTTCTGACTTGGAATAGATCTTGTACTTTCCCTTAACTGGTCGATCCCAGCGTCCAACAATTGGGAACCGGTACACCACTTCATTTTTCTTGTTCATGACCCACACGGTCATCAAGGACTTGTCATACACGATTCGGCGCCCCTTGTTCTTATCAAGTGGCATCTCTGGAATGTTTTTTGCCTTGCGCTCGCGAGTAGCGGGCTTTGGTTTCTTTGGTTTAGGCGTGGGTGTCGCGAGTGGTGTCGCAACAGGGGTAGGTGTCGCGAGTGGTGTCGCGAGTGGAGTTTCGACAGGTGTAGCAAGTGGGGTCTCAGAAGGGGCGGAGGTGTCGCCAGTTTGTGATTCAGAAGCGGTGGCATTCGACGTGTTCACATTGATCACGCCCACGATCCCGCCAGCGACAAGCGCTACGGCGAGTAGTGCGATCACCGGGATCAGAAATCGGGGAAGTTTCACCCATGAAGTATGTCACGAAACTCACAAAACCGGTGTTCTCAGGGCTCGAAGTCGCTCGCGCGTGTGAGAATAGAGGGATGTGCCCGATGGAAGTCCTGAGACTGACCGAGCCTGGGCTAGTGCGAGGAACTCAATGGACAGGTTGAGCAGCCTCGATGCGTCATTTCTTTATATTGAGTCTGATGAAGCTCCGCTCAATATTGGCACGGTGTCCATTTTTCAAGCACCTGAGTCTGGCTTCGATCATGAGCGCCTCGTAACCCTCATTCGCCGGCGCCTGGCCTTTGTGCCCCGATACCGCCAACGAGTCAAGCAAGTTCCACTTGGAATCTTTCGCCCCGTCTGGGTCGATGACACCCAGTTTGATGTCTCCTTCCATGTGCGCCGCTCCGCGTTACCCAAGCCAGGCACTCGTCAGCAACTAGATGAACTTGTGGCCAGACTCATGAGTAGACCCTTAGACAAAAATCGACCGTTGTGGGAGATGTACCTCATTGAAGGACTGGCAAACGGTCAGTTTGCGATTGTGACCAAGAGTCATGAGGCGCTGGTCGATGGTCTTGCGGCACTGGATATCTCCCAGGTGATTTTGGATTCACAACCGGACACGCCTGCGGGTCCACCTGACTCGTGGCGCCCGCAGAGTGAACCAAGTTCAATTGAGTTGGTCAGCGCCAGCGTGACAGAGGTGTTGACCCGCCCGACTGCAGCCCTAGATGTTGCTGTGAGCACTGCTCGTGACGCAGTGACCAACGTGCAAGAAGTCGTTGATGGTGGAATCCAGGCGGTTCGTGACTCGGTGCAAAGTCTTGTATCTCTTGCGAAGTTGGGAACAAGTTCTCCGCTGAAAGCCAAACTTGGTGCGCAACGTCGCTTCCATTCGCTCGATATCGACCTGGAGCAACTTCGCTATTTAAAGGCGGAAGCACGCCGAGTGGGCATAGAAGCCACACTCAACGACGTGATCTTGTCCATCGTGACAGGGGCCATGCGGTCATGGCTGGTGAAACACGATTCACTTCTCACTGGTGCTCTCAGCAATGGCCGATTCCGCGCGTTAGTTCCTGTCTCGCTTGAAGCGCCCGGTCCCGATCCAGATGGACTAGGAGGGCGCGTCAATGCCTATTTGATCGACTTACCGATTCACGTATTTGATCCAGCAGATCGACTTGAAGAAATTGTGAATCACATGTCGGTCCTTGATCCCAGTAATGAATTCATGGGTGCGGGGGCCATTGTGCAAATTGCGGGTTTCGGTCCCGCCACCTTACATGCGCTTGGTGCTCGGGTGGCGTCCACGCTTGCTCGCCGCACATATGACCTCACCATTACCAACGTCCCGGGTCCACAGCATGCATTATTTGCTTCAGGCTCAGAAATGATTGCGACATATCCGAGCATCCCGCTTGTCCCTGGGCAGGCATTAAGCATCGGACTGACGAGTTACAACGGTGCATTGCACATTGGCCTGATGTCGGACCGAGATGCGGTGTCTGACCTCTCGGTGCTGGCATCGGGATTCACGGACTCTGTGATTGGAATGCGTGCGTCGCTCAACCAGCGGTACATGCGTGGAGCTCGCCGCACCATCACCGCAACTGAAGCAGTGCCACACTTGAGGGTGGTGAATGACTAGCCGTGAGTAATCCGACTAGAGCTATCGTCATTGGTGGCGGCGGTGTTCTCGGCGGCACGTGGGCGGTGGGAGCCCTGAGTGCACTGGAAAAGAGCCAAGGATTCTCGGTCAACGAAGTCGATCTATTGGTGGGTACATCTGCGGGTTCTGTTTTAGCGGGGCTTATCGCAAGCGGTGTCACCATCGATGAACTCATCCAGCACTACAGTGATCAAAAAGTGACGAGCGGTCCTCTCGAGGGTTATCAATGGGACCCCCAGCGTGCAACGGGCGGTGGTCGGCCTGGTTCGCCGCGCCAGTGGCTACCGGGTTCGCCAGGACTAATCGGTGTGGGATTGCGAAATATTGGGAAAATGCCAGCAACCGCGGTGCTGTCAGGGTTATTGCCACAGGGTGGAAAAAGCCTTGAGCGAGTAGGACACTTGATGGATGCCGTCTCACCGATGGGAGCGTGGGCACAGTCGCCACCGGAACTCTGGATTGTCGCCATGGATTACGCCACGGGTAAGCGGGTTGTCTTTGGACGGGCGGGTGCACCACGTGTAGCGCTGTCTGATGCAGTAATGGCTTCCTGCGCAATCCCCGGGTGGTTCACGCCGGTAAATATCGATGGTCGCACCTATGTGGACGGTGGTGCAATTTCAGCAACGAGTGTTGACGTTGTCGCCGAGTATGACTGCGACGAGGTATATGTCATTGCACCGATGGCGTCAACCGAGTCAGATCACCCGTCCGGTATCGGTGCCAAACTAGAGCGGAGATGGCGAACACATATCACTCATACAGCGCATCAGGAAATTGACACTGTTGAACGGACGGGTGCTCGAGTGCATTTTGCTCGTCCCACTCCAGAAGATCTCACGGCTATTGGAGCGAATCTGATGGATTCCACCCGGCGACTTCATGTGCTCGAAACGTCATTGCGCACCAGCAGTCACATGTGGGCTGGGATTCACTAGAGACGTTCGCGGGCGACTCGCTCTTCCGCATTCAAGTAACGCGCTGTCTGTTCGGCAGCAACCTTTTCTATTTTTCCGCCAATAAATGGCACCGATGCTGTGAACTTTCCTGTTGTTGTGATGGTGGTGTCCATAGAACCGGAAAGTGGAGTAAGCGCGAGATGTCCTTCGAACTTCATGGGACCAGAAAACTCAACATCAACCTGTGCTGTGCGAGACCCTGTTGAATCCGGTGCCGTCCACTTCTGGGTTTCGGTCACCGTGATGGTGTCCCCGACGAGCGACCGCGCAGGGCCGGGTAGGTCAGCGGGGAGCACTCGAGTGCTCACAAGGGTCATGGTTCCGTCTGGACCGGGGGAGACGCTCGCCGTTGCAGAGAGGGAACCGGTAGCCGCGCACTTCGCGAGGATGAAATCCTCATTGGCCAACAGGGCGAAGAGGGTTTCCGGACCAGCGGGAAAGGTTTGAGTGTGCGTAAAGTCAGTGGGCATCGGAATCCGTCCTATATCGTCTTGTGGTCTTGTGGTTGAGAAGCCATGTGAGGACTACCGTAGGGGTGTGCCACCAGTAAGCAATCGATCCCTCGGGGTTGTGCATGAACGCATGTTCCGAGACCTTGATTCTGAGAGTGTTGTGGCCGACCATGCTGACTCTATGGTCGAATGGGCCGAACAGCGAGCCACCGGGCATGCGCTCGTGCGTGCATGGACGCCCGAAGATCAACGGGGCGAAGATCAACAGGGTATAGAGTCGACGTATTCCGTCATTGAAATTGTCACTGACGATATGCCATTCTTGGTTGACTCCGTAACGGCCGAACTCACCCGCAACGGACGAGCGATTTATCTAGTTGCTCATCCGCAATTCGCCGTGACTCGCGAATCAGGGAAATTGGTCGAGATCCATGACCTTGATGTGAACGCGATCACGGAGGGCATGATCGCTGAGGGCATGATCGCTGAGTCATGGATGCATATCCACGTGGAGCGAGATTTTGTTCATCAAGACCTTGACTCGTTGGTCGAGGGAATTGAGAAGGTTCTCTCTGATGTCCGTAAGGCTGTTTCCGACTGGTCGCTCATGCGCACGAAAGCAATTGAGATCTCGGGGGTTCTTCGACGGGAACAACTTGGTCAGGTAACCGAATCCCAGCGCGACGAAGCGATCGCGTTATTGGATTGGTTGACCCAAGATAGCTTTACGTTTATTGGTTACCGCGAATACATCCTTGTTGACGTCAATGGAGAAGATGCTTTAGCTCCGGTACCTCACACGGGTTTAGGCATCTTGAGGCAACCTGAGCAGCGTGGTGAAGTGTCTGGCAGCTTCGCGGAGTTACCGGTTGCTGTGAGAGCCAAGGCACGTGAACAGGAGTTATTGGTACTCAGCAAGGCCAATTCCAGATCCACGGTGCACCGGCCGGGGTATTTGGATTACATCGGGGTCAAAACATTTAATGATCAGGGCGAAGTCATCGGTGAACGTCGGTTTCTTGGGCTTTTTGCCGCGCGGGCATACTCGGATTCGGTGCTGGAAATCCCCGTTCTGAGGGAGAAGGCGCGTCAGGTAGAACGCGAGCTTCAGTTGATTCCCGGCTCGCATAGCGCAAAGGACCTCGAAGAATTCCTCGATACCTATCCGCGCGATGAACTGTTCCAGATTTCGGTCACACAGCTTTCGAAAATTGCCAAGTCAGTGTTATTGCTGCAGGAGAGACGCCAAACGAAACTGTATTTGCGTAATGACCCCTATGGCAGATTCGTTTCGGCCCTTGTTTATTTTCCTCGTGATCGATACACCACCGCCGTGCGGCTGGAATTAGAAGCAATACTTCGAGATACATTCGGCGGTACCCATGTGGATTATTCCGCTCGCGTCAGTGAGTCTGTACTTGCACGTTTGCATTACATCATTCATGTTGAGCCAAGCGAAGAAATTCCGGAAATTGAGCCAAGTGATCTTGAGCGCAGGTTGGCAGATGCGACCCGGAGTTGGGAAGATGATTACCAGGCGATCTTGATTGATCAAGGTAATTCCCACCTCATTAGGTCATATACGGATTCCTTCCCTGAGTCCTACAAAGAGGACTTTGATCCCGCAACAGGTGTGCGCGACACAGTAATTATTGAGGGCCTCGAGCCCGAAGAGCTTGCACTCGATCTCTATGCGCCTGTTGTCTCAGACTCTAGGGATCTTCGGTTCAAGGTCATTCGAGTAGGACCTGCAATGTCACTGACCCGAATACTTCCGATTCTCGAGAGACTAGGTGTCGACGTCCTTGATGAGCATCCCCATGAGGTAGAGCGCAAAGATCGTCCATCTGCGTGGATCCTCGATTTCGGCATTGTGTTACCGGAGGGTGAGATCCACAGTCCAGATACGCTTTTCGCACGCTTTGAGGATGCTTTCCGGGCAGCGTGGTGTGGTCGGACTGAATCAGATTCATTTAATTCCCTCATTGTCACTGCGGGAGTCACGTGGCGCGATTGCACAATTATTCGGGCCTATGCCAGATATATGCGCCAAATTGGCTCCACGTTCGGACAGGGTTACATCGAATCCGTCGTGTTGAGCAATAGCAGTGTCGCGCGGCTATTAATTGAGTTCTTCCGAATTCGATTTGATCCGGAATTCCCTGGTGATAGGAGTGCAGTACAAGAGTCTGCATTAGAACAATTTGAGTACGCACTCACCGAAGTTCCATCACTTGACCATGATCGAATTTTGCGCATGTTCTGGGACATGATCGCGGCAACCGTACGCACAAATTTTTATCAAGTGAATGTGTTTTCGGGGGAATCTACGACCGCGCTCGCATTCAAATTAGAGCCTCGGAGAATTCCCGACATCCCATTACCTCGACCCGTACACGAAATCTGGGTGTATTCACCACACGTGGAAGGTGTCCACTTACGGTTCGGTGATATCGCTCGAGGTGGATTGCGGTGGAGTGATCGCCGCGAAGACTTCCGCACAGAGATTCTTGGGTTGGTAAAGGCCCAGGAAGTAAAAAATGCGGTAATTGTGCCTGTGGGGGCGAAGGGCGGATTTTTTGCCAAGCGCTTACCCGATCCTGCTGTTGATCGAGACGCTTGGCTTACAGCAGGTGTGGATGCCTATCAGGATTTCATTCGCTCATTGTTGTCAGTCACCGATAACTTGGTTGACTCTGAGGTCATTCCACCGGATCGGGTGGTCTGCCATGACCCACCTGACACATACCTGGTCGTAGCAGCAGATAAAGGCACTGCGACATTTTCTGATATCGCAAATTCAATCGCAGTACAGGATGGTTTCTGGTTAGGCGATGCTTTTGCATCGGGAGGTTCAGCTGGATACGACCACAAGGCCATGGGAATTACGGCACGTGGAGCATGGGAATCTGTGAAGCGTCACTTCTTCGAAATGGATATTGACACTCAGCAACACGACTTCACCGTCATAGGCATCTGCGACATGAGTGGCGATGTTTTTGGAAACGGAATGTTGCTGAGCACTCACGTTCAGCTACTCGGGGCCTTTGATCACCGACATATTTTCATTGATCCAACTCCTGATGCATCGTCAAGTTTCACGGAACGCCAACGATTATTTGACCTACAGGGATCCTCGTGGGCAGATTACAACCTGGACTTGATTTCTCCAGGTGGCGGCGTTTTCACCCGCACAGCCAAATCAATAGCAATCACCCCGGAAATGCGAGATGCACTCAGAATTGACACTG